>CAHJWT010000031.1 GCA_903643075.1 Sphingomonadaceae bacterium
GCGGCGCTCGCCGACCCGACGACCGACGCCGCGCCGACCGCCGACGCCGCGCCGCTCGCCGATGTGGCCGACGGCAGCGACATCATCGTCACCGCGCAGCGCCGCGCGACCGACCTCGAGAAGACGCCGATCGCGATCTCGGTCTTCGGCGGCCAGACGCTCGCCGACAAGGACATCCGCGACGTCCGCGACCTCGCCGGCCAGATGCCCAACCTGTTCGTCCCGCGGACGTCGATCAGCCACACGACGCAGACCTTCGCGCTTAGGGGCATCGGCGAGAACGATCCGATCCAGGAGCCGGTTCTCGCCGTCTACGTCGACGACGTCTACATCCCCCGCCAGATCGGCTCGATGGTCGAGTTCGTCGACCTCGACCGGATCGAACTGCTGCGCGGGCCGCAGGGGACGCTCTACGGCCGCAATTCGAGCGCGGGGGCGCTGCGCATCATCACCCGCGACGCCGACCAGACGCTGCGGCTGAACGCCGAGATCGGCTACGGCAGCTTCGACGAGGTCGACGCCCGCGCGCTGGTCAGCGGGCCGCTGAGCGATACCCTGGCCGCCAGCGTCGCCTATATCCATCACAGCCGCGACGGGGTGACCCACGACCCGACGCTCGGCCACGACGTCAACCGGATCGACGTCGACAGCCTTCGCGCCAAGCTGCGCTGGACGCCGACGCCCGCGCTCGACGTGCTGGCCACTGTCAACGTCGTCCGCGACCGGTCGGACTCGCGCAGCTACATCCCGGTCAACCAGCCCGGCGTCGCGTTCGACCGGCGGACGTCGTATTCTGAGGTAGAGCCGACGCAAGACCTCGACGGCCAGTCGGCGTCGCTCAGGATCAAGTACACGCTGTCGCCGAAGCCAGCGTCAAGTCGGTCAGCGCGATCGGCGGCTTCGACCTCGATCCGGTCTATTACGACAACGACGGCCAGTCGGCGCTCGTCCAGAAGAACCTGATCCACTACCAGGACCGCTACGCGACGCAGGAGCTCCAGCTCAACGGCGACTATGGCGCGCTAACCTTCACCGGTGGCCTGTTCTACCTCCACGAGAACTTCTTCGTGCTGCGCGACGGCTTCACCCGCGCCGGCACCGCGCTCACCGCCCCGATCACTGCCCTCCGCGCGTACAACAATACCGTCACCGACGCCTATGCCGCGTTCGGCGAGGCGACGTACCGCTTCGGCCCGGTGTTCAGCGTCACCGGTGGCCTGCGCTACACGAGCGAGCACAAGGACTTCGCGTTCGACAACAAGGTCGTCGACCTCAACCGGAACGTGATCGGCCAGTCGATCGCCGGCGAAGCGAACGCGACCTTCCGCGCCGTAACCCCCAAGGCGTCGCTCCAGGCGCAGTGGACGCCGACGCTGCTCCAGTACGCGAGCTATTCGCGCGGCTTCAAGTCGGGCGGGTTCGACAACCGCGCGACGCGGCTCGACCTCGCGACGCTGCCGTTCGCGCCGGAAAAGGTCAGCACCTACGAGACCGGTTTGAAGGCGACGTTCCTCGACAAGGCGGTCCGCGCCAACCTCGCCGCCTTCTACAACGACTACCGCGACCTCCAGGTGTCGTTCTTCGACCCCACCTACAACGGCACCCGCCGCGGCAACGCCGGCAAGGCGCACAGCTGGGGCGTCGAACTCGAGACCAGCGCGACGCCGGCCGCGCGCGTTACCGCCACCTTCTCGGCCGGCTACCTGCGCGCGGTCTACGACGAGTACCTCGGCGCGAACGGCCCCGGCACCAATGCCAACGGCGACACGCTGATCAACGCGCCGCGCGTGTCGGTCGCCGGCGGCGGCGCCTACGATCTGCCGCTCGGCAAGGCCGGCGCGCTGCGCCTCGCCGCCGATGCGCAGTACCAGTCGGCGATCTACACCTCGGCGCTCGACCGTCCGCAGGACCGCTCGCCGGGGCAGGCGTTCGTCAATTCGACCGTGACGTGGACGACGCCCGATCCGCGGGTCTCGGTCGCCGCGTCGGTCCGCAACCTGTTCAACAGCGAGAAGCCGGTGTCGTCGTCGTACACGCCGTCGATCGGGGCCTATTACCTCAACTTTCCCGATCCGCGCACCGTCCTCGTCACTCTCCGCTATACGCGCTAGGCCGGCGGGCGGTCGCCCCGCCGTCAGATGTCGGCGTAGACGTGACGCTCGGCCCTCGCCCCCGGATGGGTCACCGCCCCGCCGCTCGCCGGGCCGACGGTCCGCGCATAGCGCCACAGCGCGCCGGCCTGATAGTCGTTGACCGGCGGCGTCCAAGCGGCGCGGCGTTCGGCGAGCACCGCATCGTCGACGAGGAGGTCGATCGTCCCCGCCTCGGCGTCGATCCGGACCCTGTCGCCGTCGACGACGAGCGCGATCGGCCCGCCGTCGGCGGCTTCCGGCCCGACATGGCCGACGCAGAAGCCGCGGGTGCCGCCGGAGAAGCGCCCATCGGTGACGAGGGCGACCTTCTCGCCCATGCCGAGGCCATAGAGCGCGGCGGTGGTCGACAGCATCTCGCGCATCCCCGGCCCGCCCTTCGGCCCCTCGTAGCGGATGACGACGACCTCGCCCTCGCGGATCGCCCGCGCCTCGACCGCGGCGAAGGCGTCCTCCTCGCGGTCGAACACCCGCGCCGGCCCTTCGAACTGCAGCCGGTGCATCCCCGCTACCTTCACGATCGCGCCGTCGGGGGCGAGGCTGCCGGTCAGGCCGACGACGCCGCCGGTCGGGGTGATCGGCCGCTCGACCGGGTAGATCACCTTCTGGTCGGGGTTCCACGTCACCCGGTCGATGTTCTCGGCCAGCGTCCGGCCGGTGACGGTCAGGCAGTCGCCGTCGAGCAGGCCGCCGCTCATCAGCGTCTTCATCACCATGTAGACCCCGCCCGCGTCGTACATGTCGCGCGCGACATAGCGCCCGCCGGGCTTGAGGTCGGCGAGGTACGGCGTCGACTTGAAGATCGCGGCGACGTCGTGGAGGTCGAAGGCGATCCCCGCCTCGCTCGCCATCGCCGGCAGGTGGAGCGCGGCGTTGGTCGACCCGCCGGTCGCCGCGACGACGCGCGCCGCGTTCTCGAACGCCGCCCGCGTGCATATCGCGCGCGGGCGGAGGTCGGTGGCGATCAGCTCCATCACCTGGACGCCGGCGGCATGGGCGATGTCGTCGCGGCCGGCGTAGGGGGCGGGAACCATGTTGCTGTTGGGCAGCGACAGCCCGATCGCCTCGGCGACGCACGCCATGGTGTTCGCGGTATACTGCCCGCCGCACGCTCCCGCGCCGGGACACGCGACCTTCTCCAGCGCGAGCACCTCGGCGAGCGGGCACGCGCCGGCGGCGTACTTGCCGACGACCTCGAACACGTCGACGACGGTCACGTCGCGCCCCTCGAAGCGGCCGGGGAGGATCGAGCCGCCGTAGACGAAGATGCTCGGCACGTTCAGCCGCAGCATCGCCATCATCATGCCCGGCAGCGACTTGTCGCACCCGGCGAAACCGACCAGCGCGTCGTAGCAGTGGCCGCGGACCGACAGCTCGACCGAATCGGCGATGACCTCGCGGCTGACGAGGCTCGACTTCATCCCCTGGTGGCCCATCGCGATGCCGTCGGTCACGGTGATCGTATTGAACCGCCGCGGCATCCCCCCGCCGGCGATCACCCCGGCGCGGGCGACGTCGGCCTGCGCGTCGAGGGTGATGTTGCACGGCGCGCTGTCGTTGCCCGCGCTCGCCACCGCGACGAACGGCTTGGCGATGTCGTCCTCGGTCAGCCCCATCGCGTAGTAGTAGGAGCGGTGCGGCGCGCGTTCGGGCCCGACCGAGACGTGGCGGCTGGGCAGGCGGCTCTTGTCGAAGCGGCTGGTCATCCGTCCGCCTTCATCGTTTTGGTCCGGGCTGACAACGATTTTGTTGGCTGGCGTCAGTCGAGGCGCATCGCCTCCGCCGCGAGCGCATCGGCCTCGGCGAGGAGGGCATCGTCGGCCGCCCCGAACACCCGTTCCTTGCCGGCTTCGAGGAGGACCGGCACCGCTAACGGCGACACCCGGTCGAGCGTTCGGTGGACGAGGTGCGTCTGCGACCGCTCGAGGAGGCTCGCCAGCCGGCCGATGTCGGTGATCTTGGCGCGCGCGTCCGACCATGCCGCCGACAGCAGCAGGTGGTCGGGTTCGTGGCGGCGGAGCACGTCGTAAATCAGGTCGGACGAGAAGGTGACCTGCTTGCCCGTCTTGTGCTGTCCCGGATGGACGCGGTCGATCAGTCCAGCGATGACGGCGACCTCGCGGAAGGCGCGGCGGAGGAACGGCGAATCGCTGATCCACTGCGCCAGCTCGTCCTCGAACACGTCCGGCGAGAACAGCGGCTGGGGATCGATGACCGGGTTGAGCGACCACGTCGCGACCATATAGTCGCTGCCGACGAAGCCGAGCGGGTGGAGCCCCGCCTTCTCCATCCGCTGGGTCAGCAGCATGCCCAGCGTCTGGTGGGCGTTGCGCCCCTCGAAGCCGTAGGCGACCATGAAGTGGCGGCCGTCGGCCGGGAAGGTCTCGACGAGGAGGTCGTCCATGCCCGGCAGGCTCGACCGCATCGCCTGATAGTCGAGCCATTCGTGGACGTCGTCGGGCATCCCGGCCCAGCGGTCGGGCGAGTTGAACAGCTCGCGCACCCGCCGCGCGAGGTTGGTCGACAGCGGCATCCGCCCGCCGACGTAGGTCGGGACCCGCGGGTCGCCGCGCGACAGCTTGACGAACAGGTCCGGCCCGTCGAAGCCGGTGACCGCGAGCACCTGTCCCGCGAACATGAAGCTGTCGCCGATCCTGAGCTGGCTGGCGAACCACTCCTCGACCTTGCCGAAGCTGCGCCCGCGTTTGCCCGGGCCGCCGTAGACGACGTTCAGCGCCGCCGCCTCGACGATCGTGCCGGCGTTGAGCCGGTGCTGCGCCGCCAGCCGCGGATGGCTGACGCGGTACAGGCCGTCGGGGCCGCGCGTCAGCCGCTTGTAACGCTCGTACGCCTTGAGCGCGTATCCGCCCGACTCGATGAAGGCGAGCGTGCGGTCGAACTCGGCGCGCGGCAGGCCGGCGTAGGGGGCGCTGGTGCGGATTTCGGTATAAAGGTCGTCGGGCGCGAACGGCGCGGCGCAGGCGCACGCCATGACGTGCTGGGCAAGGACGTCGACGCCGCCGGGGCGGAACACGTCGACGTCGAGCTCGTGCGCCTCGACCGCGTCGCGCGCGGCGAGCGACTCGAGATACTCGAAGCGGTTGCCGGGGACGACGACCGCCTCCGACGCCTCGTCCATGCGGTGGTTGGCGCGCCCGATCCGCTGGAGGAGGCGGCTCGACCCCTTCGGCGCGCCCATCTGGACGACGAGGTCGACGTCGCCCCAGTCGATGCCGAGGTCGAGGCTGGCGGTCGCGACGATCGCGCGCAGCCGGCCGCTCGCCATCGCCGCCTCGACCTTGCGCCGGGCCTCGGCCGACAGGCTGCCGTGGTGGATGCCGATCGGCAGCGCGGCGTCGTTCTCGGCCCACAGGTCGCGGAAGATCAGCTCGGCGACGGCGCGGGTGTTGACGAAGACGATGGTCAGCTTGTGCGCGGCGATCAGCTTGATCACCTCGCGCGCCGCGTAGCGCCCGTTGTGCCCCGACCACGGGATGCGGCCGTCGGGGACCAAGATGTCGACGACCGGCTCGGCCCCCGGATCGCCCGTGACGAGCCGCACCGCGGACGCGTCGGCGTGCGGGGCAAGCCAGCCTTGGTACGCCTCGGGGTCGGCGATCGTCGCCGACAGCCCGACGCGGCGCAGCGTCGGGCTGAGCGCCTGCAGCCGGCTCATCGCGAGACTGAGGATGTCGCCGCGCTTGGTTGTCGCGAAGGCGTGGATTTCGTCGACGATCATCGTCTTCACCCCGCCCAACATCCGCGCCGCGTCGGGATAGCTGATCAGCAGCGACAGTGATTCGGGCGTCGTCAGCAGGATCTGCGGTGGGATCGCGCGCTGCCGCGCCTTCCGATCGGCCGGGGTGTCGCCGGTCCGGGTCTCGACCTTGATATCGTGCCCCATCTCGGCGATCGGATTCAAGAGGTTGCGCGCGACATCGACCGCGAGCGCCTTGAGCGGCGAGACGTAGACGGTGTGGAGCCCCTCGGTTGGGTTGTCGACGAGATCGGCCAGCGTCGGCAGGAACCCGGCGAGCGTCTTGCCCGACCCCGTCGGCGCGACGAGCAACGCATGGTCGCCGGCCGCCGCGGCGGCGAGCATCTCGCGCTGGTGCCGCCGCACTTCCCAGCCGCGCGTGGCGAACCAGCCGGCCAGCGGAGCGGGCAGCGGCGCGAGCGTTTCGGCTAGAAGGAGGGCGGAGTCCACCCACGCCATATAGGCGCGTCCCGCGAAAGGATGTATGATCCCGGCGTCACACCCGGAGACAAACAATGTCGGTTGACCCGATGCACGACAACCCCGCGCACTGGACGCGCGGGCCGATCAAGCTCTACTTCGCGCGCGACGACCGCCGGCTGATCGTGCCCAAGTACCGGCGCTGGAACGGCTGGACGTTCAACTTCGCCCACCCCGCCGCGCCGCTGCTGATGGGGGCGATCCTGTTCGCCCCGGCGATCGTCGAGATGGTCCGCCGCGCTGCCGGGTAGCGGTGCCGGATGAGGGGATTGAACCCCCGACCTTCGGTTTACAAAACCGCTGCTCTACCGCTGAGCTAATCCGGCGCTCCGCCGCTATGCGGCGGCGGCTGCGCCCGATCAACCCTCGGTGCCGGGCGGCAGCTCTGCTTACGCCTCGCCCCGCGCGCTCGCGTCGATGACGAGGGCGTGGATGCGGTCGGGAGCCATCAGGTCGCCGAGCGCGGCATAGACCGCGCGCTGACGCTCGATCCGCGACTGCCCGGCGAAGCTTGCCGCCTCGATGCGGACGGTAAAGTGGCTCTCGCCCGCCCCCGAATGCCCGGCGTGGCCGCTGTGGTCGTCGCTGTCGTCGATCACCTTCAGCGACGTCGGGCTGAGCGCCGCCGTCAGCCGCCGTTCGATTTCGTCTGCGCGCGCGCCCATGTCACTCTCCCGCTGGTCGTCGCCGGTCCCTATATCGGCCGGCGATGGATAACGCCCGTTGACCGATCCCGGTCCCGACCAGGCCGCCCCCCGCGTCCGCCACACCCGCTTCCACGGCCGCATCGCGCGGCCCGAGCCGACGCCGTGCGCCCACCCCGGCTGCCCGAACCCGGCCGAGTTCCGTGCGCCGAAGTCGAACCGCGTCGCCGGGTCGACCGGCGGCTGGCAATGGCTGTGCCTCGACCACGTCCGCGAATTCAACGCTGGCTACAACTTCTTCGACGGCCTCAGCCCCGAGGACATCGCCGCCGCGCAGTCGCCGCTCGCCGGGTGGGAGCGCGCGGCGCATGATCCCACCGTCAGGTTCAACGACCGCACCGGGGTCTTCGCCGGGCGCTACGGCGGCGATGCCTTCGCGGGGCGGCGGGCAAAGTCGGGCCACGTCCTTAGCGATCCAGACATGGCGGCGCTGACCAAACTTGGCCTGACCGTCGACGCGTCGCCGGCCGACATCCGCCGCGCGTACAAACGCCTCGTCCGCCAGTACCACCCCGATGCCAACGGCGGCGACCGCGCGCACGAGGGAAAGTTGCAGGCGGTGGTCCAAGCCTATACGCACCTCAAGTCCGCCCCGGCCTTTGCCCCACCCCGCCCGGAGAAGCCCTGAACGTGGCAACCATTCTCGCCGAACCAGCCCCCTTGGCCGCGACCGTCCTCGACGCTCCCGACATGGAGGTCGATGCGCGCGAGGTGTTCGGCGTCGACGTCGACCTAAAGGTGCCGGCGTTCAGCGCCGCCGACGAGCGCGTCCCCGACCTCGATCCCGGCTATGTCTTCGACCCAGACACGACGCTCGCGATCCTTGCCGGCTTCGCCTTCAACCGCCGGGTGATGATCCAGGGCTATCACGGCACCGGTAAGTCGACCCACATCGAGCAGGTCGCCGCGCGCCTCAACTGGCCGTGCGTGCGGATCAACCTCGACAGCCACATCAGCCGCATCGACCTGATCGGCAAGGACGCGATCGTCCTCCGCGATGGCCAGCAGGTCACCGAGTTCCGCGAAGGCCTGCTGCCGTGGGCGCTGCAGACGCCGACCGCGCTGGTCTTCGATGAGTACGACGCCGGGCGCCCCGACGTCATGTTCGTCATTCAGCGCGTCCTCGAGGTCGAGGGCAAGCTGACGCTGCTCGACCAGAACCGCGTCATCCGCCCGTCGAAGTGGTTCCGCCTGTTCGCCACCGCCAACACCGTCGGCCTCGGCGACACCACCGGGCTGTACCACGGTACGCAGCAGATCAACCAGGGCCAGATGGACCGCTGGTCGATCGTCACCGCGCTCAACTATCTGCCGGCGGCAGCCGAGGTGAAGATCGTCGCCGGCAAGGCGCCCGGCTTCGACGACAAGCGCATCGCCAACATGGTCAAGGTCGCCGACATGACGCGGCAGGGGTTCGTCGCCGGCGACATCTCGACGGTGATGTCGCCCCGCACCGTCATCACCTGGGCGCAGAACGCGACGATCTTCAAGAACCTTGGCTTCGCCTTCCGCCTGAGCTTCCTCAACAAGTGCGACGAGGCCGAACGCGGCATCGTCGCCGAATACTACCAGCGGGTGTTCGGCGAGGAATTGCCCGAGTCGGTCGCGGTGAAGGGGCGCAAGTGACTTTCCACCTCGCCCAGGTCAACGTCGGCCGGATGCGCGCAGCAAAGGGTGACGCGCAGGTCGCCGGCTTCTACGCCGAGCTCGACCGGATCAACGCGCTTGCCGACGCCGCGCCGGGGTTCGTCTGGCGGCTGGTCGGCGACGGCAACGACGCGACCGACCTCCGCCCCGGTCCCGATCCGCTGTTCCTGATCAACATGTCGACGTGGACCGACGCCGACAGCCTGTTCGACTACGTCTACCGGACGGCGCACACCGGCGTCATGGCGCAGCGGCGCGACTGGCTCGAACGCTTCGCCGGTGCGTACCAGGCGCTGTGGTGGGTACCCGCCGGCCACCGCCCGACGGTCGACGAGGCGCTCGCCAAGCTGTGGCTCCTCGACCGCTACGGCCCCAGCCCGCAGGCGTTCACCTTCAAGGCGCGCTTCCCCGCGCCGGGCCTCGGCGGCGCGCCGGTCGACATGAACCCCGACCCGTGGTGCGTCGGGCGGGCGTGAGTATTGCCATGCCGAGGCCGATGGACTAAGCGGACTAATCAGGAGCCGAACATGTCCGCCACCGTCAACGTCCACGAGGCCAAGACCCAGTTTTCCAAGCTGCTCGATCGGGCCCATGCCGGCGAGGAAATCGTCGTTGCCAAGGCCGGCAAGCCTTACGCACGCCTCGTCAAGCTCGACGACGCGCCGGTGCCCAAACGGACACCGGGGGGTTGGCCCGTTACCGGCGATATTCCCGACTCGGTCTGGTTCGACCCGATGACCGAAGAGGAGTTGGCCGATTGGGAGGGACGCGCGGGTGATCTCGTCTAGCTCGCCGGCGTGGATAACCTGCTTCTCGATACCCATGCGGCGCTGTGGTGGTGGACCGAACTGCCCAAGCTGACGGCCGCCGCGCAGCATGCGATCGAGTCGGCGCGATCGATCAGCGTCAGCGCCATCTCGGCCCTGGAGATCACGATCAAATACCGGGTCGGCAAGTTGGACGTCATCGGCGATCCCGCGCTCAGCTATCGTCCGCTGATGGATCGCAATAGATTCACCGCGCTCGCCGTCGACGACGGCGACGCGCTGCGTGCCGGGCTACTGCCCGGCTCCTACAAAGATCCCTTCGACCGGGTGATTGCAGCGCAGGCGCTCAACCGCGGCCTGACCGTCGTCACGCGCGATGCCGCCTTCGCCGCGTTCGGCTGCAAGGTCCTGTGGTAATGCCCCAGCCCGAGAACCCCCTCGAAGACTTCCGCGTCGCGCTCGCCGCGACGCTGCGCGCGCTCGGGCACGAGCCGGGGTTCGATCTGACCTACACCGCAGACAAGCCGTCGTGCTACGGCGACCAGGCCAAGGTGCCGCAGCCGGGGCGGGCGCTGGCCGCCGAGCAGATCGCCGAATCGCGCGGCTGGGCCGACAGCTTCGCGCTCAGGAAGCGCCACCACGACGCCAAGGCGTTCGCGGCCGACCTGCCCGACGCGGGCGTCGCGCGCGACATCGTCACCGCCGTCGAGCAGGCGCGGATCGAGGCGATCGGCGGGGCCGAGATGGCCGGGGTCGCGCTCAACCTCGACCGGATGACCGAGGCGCGGATCAAGACCGACCCGATCGTCCGCGCGCGCACCGCCGACGAGGTGCCGCTGGCGACCGCGCTCGGCCTCGTCGTCCGCGAGCGGCTGACCGGGGCCAAGCCGCCACGCCTCGCCGAAGGCGGCGTCGCCCTCGTCCGCGCCGACATCGAGGCCAAGGCCGGCGCCCACCTCGACGACCTCGCCGCCAACGTCGGCGACCAGGCGGCGTTCGGGCTGGTGATGAAGCGGGTGCTGAGCGACCTCGGCCTCGGCGACAATCCCGACGCCGACCCCGACGACCGCGACGACGGCGGCGGGGACGACGCCGACGACGACGCCCCCGGCGACGACGGCCAGGACGAGCAGGGCGACACCGCCGGCCAGGAATCGTCGGTCGAAACGCGCGCCGAGGAGACGAGCGAGACCAGCGACGAGACCGAGACCCGCGAGGTCGAGATGGACACCGAGGCGGTGTCCGAGGCCGAGATGGGCGAGGAGGGGCGCGAGGGGACGACGCCGTGGCGGCCGAACGCGCCGCTCCACGACCTGCCGGCGGGGTTCGACTATCACACCTACACCACCGCGTTCGACGAGACGATCGCTGCGGAAGAACTGTGCGACCCCGAAGAGCTGACGCGGCTGCGCGGCTACCTTGATCAGCAGCTGCTCCACCTGCAGGGGGCGGTGACCAAGCTCGCCAACCGGTTGCAGCGGCGGCTGATGGCGCAGCAAAACCGCAGCTGGGACTTCGATCAGGAGGACGGCCAGCTCGACGCGGCGCGGCTGGTCCGCATCGTGACGACGCCGGGCCACGCGCTGAGCTACAAGGTCGAGCGCGACACCAAGTTCAGGGACACCGTCGTCACGCTGCTGATCGACAATTCGGGGTCGATGCGCGGGCGGCCGATCTCGATCGCGGCGATCTGCGCCGATATCCTCGCGCGCACCCTCGAACGCTGCGCGGTCAAGACCGAGATCCTCGGCTTTACGACGCGCGCGTGGAAAGGCGGGCAGAGCCGCGAGAAGTGGCTCGCCGCCGGCCGGCCGGGCAAGCCGGGACGGCTCAACGATCTACGCCACATCATCTATAAGCCGGCCGACGCGCCGTGGCGGCGGGCGCGCAAGAACCTCGGCTTGATGATGCGCGAGGGATTGCTCAAGGAGAACATCGACGGCGAGGCGCTGCTGTGGGCGCATGCGAGGATGCTCGCGCGGCCTGAGGATCGGCGCATCCTGATGGTCATTTCGGACGGTGCACCGGTCGACGACTCGACGCTGTCGGTCAACACCGGCAACTATCTCGAGCGTCACCTGCGCCAGGTGATCGGCTGGGTCGAGACGCGGTCGCCGGTCGAGCTGGTCGCCGTCGGCATCGGCCACGACGTGACGCGCTACTATGCGCGGGCGGTGACGATCATGGACGCCGAGCAGCTCGGCGGAACGATCATCGACCAGCTTGCCCAGCTGTTCGACGAGGACGCCGCGGGAACCTCCCCGCGGCGCTGACCCGGATCAATGGGCGTGGTGGGCGTCGGCGCAATGCTCGGTACCGCGACCGATGAAGTTGCCCGCAGTACCGCCGGCGGCCGCGCCGAGGAGCGACCCGCCGACGCCGCCGCCGAGAAGTGCCGTTCCGGCTCCGCCCGCTACCGCACCGATGGCGATTCCCTGGTGGCCGGCGTTGCGCTTGTCACGGCGGCACTGCGTGTGGCTCCGACCGTGGTAGTAATGCCGCGCGTCGGCGGCGGTCGCGGTCAGGGTCGCGGCGGCGACGGCGGCGGCGATGAGAAAGCGCATCACATAGTCCTCGTTGGCGGAAAAGTCGTTACGCTCCAAGCATCGACCTGCGGCGAAGTTCCGTGAACAGCGGGTTCAGTGATCGTTCACCGCGGAAGGCCGATCAGGGTCGAGGTGGCGTGATCGACGACTTGCGCGTCGACGCCCGACCGGTTGAGTTCGTGTGAAGGAGCAAACCCGATGAAGCGGTTCATCCTCGGTGCGGCGCTGGCCGCGACGGCCGCCACGGCACTGGCGACCCCAGCTGCCGCCTACTGGCGCGGCGGCGGCTATTACGGCCGGCCGTACGGCTACGGCTATTATGGTGGCGGCTATTACGGGCGCTATCCGGCCTACGGCCGACCCTATTTCTATGGTCGGCCGTATTATTATGGGCCGGGCTATGCCTATGGTTATGGCTACCCCGCCTATGGTTATGGCGGCTACCCGGGCTATGCCTATGGCGGCTATCCGGGCTATGCCTACGGCGGCTACCCCGCCGCTTACGCGTATGGCGGTTATCCGGCGCACGGCTACGGGCGCGGGTACCGCTGCCGTGACACCGGCGGCGGCGCAGTCCTCGGCGCGATCGCCGGCGGGCTGATCGGCAACGCGGTCAGCCGGCGCTACGACCGTGGCTTCGCGACCGTCGCCGGAGCCGGCGTTGGCGCGGCGGTTGGTGATACGGTCGAGCGCAACTGCTAGGCGGTGACGGTGGGCGGGCTAGTCGGTCAGCTCGCTCCACATGCCCTTGATCTTGGCGAAGAAGCCCGATTGGGCGGGGAAGTTGCCCTCGCCCGCCTCGAGCGCCTGGAACTCCTCGAGCAGCTCGCGCTGCCGCTTCGACAGTTTGACCGGGGTCTCGACGTCGACTTGGACGACGAGATCGCCGAAGCCAGTCGACCGCCCGTTGCTCGCCAGCGCCGGCATCCCGCGACCGCGGACGCGGAGCTGCTTGCCTGACTGGATGCCGGCCGGAACCTTGATCGTCGCCGGCAGCTTGTCGAGTCCCGGCACTTCGATCTCGCCGCCGAGCGCAGCGGTCGTGATCGACACCGGCACGTGGGCGAACAGTGTCGTCCCCTCGCGCTTGAAAATCGTGTGCGGCTTCAAGGCGACGAAGATGTAGAGGTCGCCGGGTCCCGCGCCGCGCTGCCCCGCCTCGCCCTCGCCGGCGACGCGGATACGCGTGCCGTCGTCGACTCCGGCGGGCACCTTGACCTCGAGGCTCTTCTCGCGCTCGACGCGGCCGGCACCGTGGCAGGTGTCGCATGGCTCGGGAATGATCTGGCCGCTGCCGTGGCACGTTGGGCAGGTGCGCTCGACCATGAACATGCCCTGCCGCATCCCGACCTTGCCCTGGCCGCGGCAGGTGGTGCACGCCTTGGCGGTCGTCCCCGGCTTGGCCCCGCGACCGTCGCACGTCGTGCAGATCGCGGCGACCTCCATCGTCAGGTTCGCGGTCTTGCCGGCGAACGCCTCCTCGAACGTCATCTCGAGGTCGTAACGCAGGTCCTGCCCGCGCCCCGACGGCTGACGGCCGCGGCCGGTGAACTGGCCGAAAATGTCCTCGAAGATGTCGGAAAAGCCGCCGAACCCCTGCGGCCCCGCGCCGCCGCCGCCCTGGACGCCGGCTTTGCCATAGCGGTCGTAGGCGGCGCGCTTCTGCGGGTCCTTGAGGACGTCGTAGGCCTCGCTGATCGCCTTGAACTTCGCTTCGGCGGCGTGGTCGCCGGGGTTCTTGTCGGGGTGCCAACGGATCGCAAGACGGCGATACGACGACTTGAGCGTGCCGTCGTCGGCGGTGCGCTCGCATTCGAGGAGTTCGTAATAGTCGATGTCGGTCGTCATCCTGCTCCCCTCCCGCTTGCGGGAGGGGAGGGCCGTCGCTCACTTCTCGTCGACTTCGCTGAACTCGGCGTCGACGACGTCGTCGTCCTTCTTCGGCGCGTCGCCCTCGGGCGGCTTCTCGGCCTCGGCCTTGTAGATCGCCTCGCCGAGCTTCATCGCCGACATCTGGAGCGCGGTCGTCTTGGCGGTCAGCGCGTCGGCATCGCCGCCGTCGAGGATCGCCTTCAGGTCGGCGATGCCGGTCTCGATCTCGCCCTTGACCTCGGGCGTGACCTTGTCGCCGTGCTCGCCGAGCTGGCGCTCGGTCGAGTGGATCAGGCTGTCGGCGTGGTTGCGCGCCTCGGCGACGGCGCGGCGCTTCTTGTCCTCCTCGGCGAAGCGCTCGGCGTCCTTGACCATGCCCTCGATGTCGTCCTTCGACAGGCCACCCGACGGCTGGATGCGGATCTGCTGCTCCTTGCCGGTGCCCTTGTCCTTGGCGTTGACGCTGACGAGGCCGTTGGCGTCGATGTCGAAGGTGACCTCGATCTGCGGCATGCCGCGCGGCGCCGGCGGGATGCCGACGAGGTCGAACTGGCCGAGCAGCTTGTTGTCCGCCGCCATCTCGCGCTCACCCTGGAAGACGCGGATGGTGACAGCCGACTGGTTGTCGTCGGCGGTCGAATAGGTCTGCGTCTTCTTGGTCGGGATCGTCGTGTTGCGGTCGATCATCCGGGTGAAGACGCCGCCCAGCGTCTCGATGCCGAGCGACAGCGGCGTCACGTCGAGGAGCAGCACGTCCTTGACGTCGCCCTGGAGGACGCCGGCCTGAATCGCCGCCCCCATCGCCACGACCTCGTCGGGGTTGACGCTGGTGTTGGGCTCCTTGCCGAACAGGCTCTTCACGAACTCGCGGACGCGGGGCATGCGGGTCATGCCGCCAACGAGGACGACCTCGTCGATCTCGCTCGTCTTGACCCCGGCCTCGGCGATCGCGTCGAGGCATGGCTTCCGGGTCCGCTCGATCAGGTCGATGACCAGCTTCTCGAGGTCGGTCCGCGTGATCGTCTTGACGAGGTGCTTCGGCCCGGTCGCATCGGCGGTGATGAAGGGCAGGTTGACCTCGGTCGACGCCGACGACGACAGCTCGATCTTGGCCTTCTCGGCCGCCTCCTTGAGGCGCTGGAGCGCCAGCTTGTCCTTGGTCAGGTCGATGCCCTCGGCCTTCTTGAAGTCGTCGGACAGGAAGGTGACGACCTTGGCATCGAAGTCCTCGCCGCCGAGGAAGGTGTCGCCGCTGGTCGACTTGACCTCGAACACGCCGTCGCCCAGCTCCAAGACCGACACGTCGAAGGTACCGCCGCCAAGGTCGTAGACCGCGATCGTCTTCGCGCCCTGCTTGTCGAGGCCGTAGGCGAGCGCCGCCGCGGTCGGCTCGTTGATGATGCGCAGCACCTCGAGCCCGGCGATCTTGCCGGCGTCCTTGGTCGCCTGGCGCTGGGCATCGTTGAAGTAGGCGGGGACGGTGATGACCGCCTGGGTCACGGTCTCGCCGAGGTAGGCCTCGGCGGTCTCCTTCATCTTCTGGAGGATGAAGGCGCTGATCTGGCTCGGCGAATAGTCCTCGCCACCGGCCGCGACCCACGCATCGCCGTTGGGGCCCTTGACGATCTTGTACGGAACCAGGCCTGCGTCTTTCTGCGTCAGCGGATCGGCGAAGGTCCGGCCGATCAGGCGCTTGACGGCGAAGATCGTGTTCTCGGGGTTGGTCACCGCCTGCCGCTTGGCCGGCTGGCCGACGAGGCGCTCCTTGTCCTTGGTGAAGGCGACCTGCGACGGGGTCGTCCGCGCGCCCTCGGCATTCTCGATGACCTTGGGGGTGCTGCCCTCCATGACGGCAACGCAGCTGTTGGTGGTACCCAGGTCGATCCCGATGACTTTGGCCATTTTCGTCCCTTGTTACAAACGGTTGACGCCGGACCAAGCCCTTCCGTGAAGCGACCCCGTCCGACTTGCCCGGCGGATATAGTGAGGCGGAAAGTCGCTGCAAGCTTGCCCGCGGCGCGGCGCTGCCCGGCCCGGCCGCGACACGTCGTGCCGCGGCGTCGCGGCCGGTTACGCCGGCGGGGGCGACGGCTTATATTATCATGGATCATGGTGGAGCGGCGGCGATGGCACGGGTATTCGGATGGCTGGCGTGCGTCGGCGCGGTCGCGCTGCTCGTCGTCGCGATGATCACCGGCACCGCGCCGGCGGCGGCGGCGACCGCG
>CAHJWT010000032.1 GCA_903643075.1 Sphingomonadaceae bacterium
CGCACCGCGCCGCCGCCGCTGCCGGTCGAGGTCCGCGCGCCGCCGCCCTCGCCGATCGCGCTGATGCGTGACGTGCTGAGCCCCGTCGTCGGCCCGCTCGAGACGACGGCGATCGTCGTCATCGTCGCGATCTTCATCCTCCTCCAGCGCGAGGACCTGCGCGACCGGCTGATCCGCATCTTCGGGGCGACCGACCTCCACCGGACGACGACGGCGATGGACGACGCCGCGGCGCGGCTCAGCCGCTATTTCCTGACCCAGGTCGCGATCAATGCCGTGTTTGGCGTGGTCATCGGCGGCGGCCTCTATTTCGTCGGGGTGCCGTCGCCGGCGCTGTGGGGCGTGCTTGCGGGGCTGCTCCGCTTCCTGCCGTACGTCGGCGCGTTCCTCGCCGCGATCCCGCCCCTCATCCTCGCCGCCGCCGTCGGCCCCGATTGGACGATGTCGTTCTGGGTCGTCGGCCTGTTCCTCGTCGTCGAGCCGATCATGGGCTACATCGTCGAGCCGCTGGTCTACGGCCACTCGACCGGGCTGTCGCCGGTCGCCGTCATCGTGTCGGCGATCTTCTGGACATGGCTGTGGGGCCCGATCGGGTTGATCCTGTCGACGCCCCTGACGCTGTGCCTCGTCGTCCTCGGCCGGCACGTCAAGCGCCTCGAATTCCTCGACGTCCTGCTCGGCGACCGGCCGGCGCTGACCCCGGTCGAGAGCTTCTACCAGCGGATGCTCGCCGGCGACCCCGACGAGGCGCTCGACCAGGCCGAGACGCTGCTCCGCGACCGCGCCCTGTCGAGCTACTACGACGAGGTCGCGGTAAAGGGACTCAACCTCGCCGCCGCCGACTGCCTGCGCGGGGTACTCGACGATACGCGGCTCGAACGCGTCCGCCGCGCGAGCGTCGAACTGATCGCCGACCTCGCCGTCCACGCCGACGTCGACCCATCGCCGGCCAAGGCGACGCCGACCAATGTCCGCAGCCTCGCTGAATTGGCCCTGCCGGCCGACGCGGCGCCGGCCGACGCGGCGCATCCGCCGTCGCCGGCGTGGCGCGCCGCCGGTGCGGTCCTGTGCATCGCGGGCAAGGGACCCCTCGACGACGTCGGCGCGGCAATGCTCGCCCAGCTGCTCGGCAAGCACGATCTCGGCGCGCGCACGGCGAGCTTCGCCGAGGTGTCGCGCGAGCGGATCGCGGCGTTGAACGTTTCCGGCGTGCTCGCCGTCGCCATCGTCTATCTGGGCGTCGAAGGCGTTCCGGCACACCTCCGCACCTTGCTGCGGCGGCTGCACGAGCGCTTACCTGGCGTCCCCGTCGTCGTCGGCCTGTGGCAGCCCGGCGTGGAAACCGGGGAACGACCCGACGCCGACCATATCGCGGCATCGCTTCGCGAAACCGTCATCAGTTGCCGCGATATCGCCGCATCGGCGGCGGCGGCCGACCGCGAGCTGCTCGCGGCGTTCGGCTAGGTCGTCGACGGCGACGACTACCTCAAAGAGGATCAAGATGACCCATCGGTTCGATCCGACGACCCTGCGCGAATACGACATCCGCGGCATCGTCGGGACGTCGCTCGGCGAGGCGGATGCCGTTGCCATCGGCCGCGGCTTCGCGACCCGGGTGCGCCGCGCCGGGGGACGCACCGTGGCGGTCGGCTATGACGGCCGGCATTCGTCGCCGGCGCTGGCGGCGGCGGTCGTGGCCGGCCTGAATGCCAGCGGCGTCGATGCCGTAGAGATTGGGCTGGGGCCGACGCCGATGCTTTACTTCGCCGTCCACGATCTTGGCTGCGACGGCGGCATCATGATCACCGGCAGCCACAACCCGCCCGACTACAATGGCTTCAAGCTGATGCTCGGCCACGCTCCATTCTTCGGAACCGACATCGCCGGGCTGGGGACCATGGCGGCGGCGGGCGACTGGGCCGACGGTAGCGGGGCGGCGTCGGCCGTCGACATTACCGATCGCTACGTCGATCGCCTGCTCAAGGGGTTCGCGCCCCCGCCGCTGACGATCGTGTGGGATGCCGGCAACGGGGCCGCCGGGCCGGTCGTCGACCGGTTGACCGCTCGGTTGCCGGGCACGCACATCCGGCTGTTCACCGACGTTGACGGCGACTTCCCCAACCATCACCCCGATCCGACCGAGGAGCACAACCTCGCCGACCTGAAGGTCGCCGTCGCGGCGCACCGCGCCGATATGGGTCTCGCCTTCGACGGTGACGGCGACCGGCTCGGCGCCGTCGACGGCGAGGGTCGCGTCGTCTGGGGCGACCAACTTCTCGGCCTGCTCGCTGGGCCGGTCTTGCGTCGCCATCCGGGTGCGACGATCATCGCCGACATCAAGTCGAGCCAGGCGCTGTTCGACCGCGTCGCCGAACTTGGCGGCCGGCCGCTGATGTGGAAGACCGGCCATTCGCTGATTAAGGCGAAGATGCGCGAAACCGGCGCGCCGCTCGCCGGTGAGATGAGCGGCCACCTGTTCATCGCCGACGATTACTATGGCTTCGACGACGGCCTCTATGCCGCCGTCCGCCTGATCGGAGCGGTGGTCGACTCGGGCCGGTCGCTGGCCGCGTTGAAGGATGCCATGCCGGCACTGGTCAACACCCCCGAGCTGCGCTTCCAGTGTGACGAGGCGCGCAAGTTCACCGTTGTCGCCGAGGTGCTCGGCCGACTGCGCGAGATGGGAGCGACGGTCGACGACACCGACGGCGCGCGCGTTACGACCGCCGACGGCTGGTGGCTGCTGCGCGCCTCGAACACGCAGGACGTCCTCGTCGCGCGGATCGAAGCGAGCAGCGAAATCGGGCTCGAACGGCTGCGAACGACGCTCATCGCGCAGCTTTTGGCGTCGGGGATCGCAGTTCCGAGCGGTATATGAGTAGAAAACACGAGTTTTTCGCTTGCAATCGTCTAAAGCCGGACCTATTGTGCACTGCAGCATAAGCGCAAGGGGCGTCGTATGACACCATCCGGCCAACGGAAATCACGGACGAAATCGGTGATCGAGATGCCGCCGGCGTCGCCCGTCGCAAGCTCGGCACTGACCGGCGCGCTGCCGGTCGTTGCGCCCGAGCCAGCCGCCGACGAGGTCGCCGCCCCCGAGGACCCGACGCTGCTCGCCGACATTCCAATGGCCGATGCCGCCCCTATCGCGACCGAACCGGCACCGCCGCCGGCCGAGGTACCGACCGCCACCGCCGAAGTTGCGTCGCCAGCGGCCGACGCACCGATCACCCTCGCCGCCCCGATCACCCCCGAACCCAACCAGAAGGATAGCCCGATGCCCGAGACCTACACCACCGCTGCCGACGCGATGAAGAACGGTGCCGAACAGGTCAAGTCGACGATCAATGCAACGACCGAAGGCGCAATGGCGACCGGCAAGGCGACTTTCGATCAGGTTGCGTCGAAGTCGCGCGAGGCGATCGAGACCGGCATGAAGAACGTCGACGAATTCGCCGGCCTCGCCCGCGGCAACGTCGAGGCGATGCTCGCGTCGTCGCGCGCCGCCGCGCAGGGGATCGAGACGATCGCCCGCGAGGTCGCCGATTTCAGTCGCAAGACTTTCGAGGAGACGACCGCCGCCGCCCGCGCGATGACGACTGTGAAGACGCCGAACGAGCTGATGCAGCTGCAGAACGACTTCGCCAAGACCCAGTTCGATGCCGCCGTCGCCGAGATGTCGAAGCTGTCGGAGACGATGGTCAAGCTGATGGGCGAAGTATTCGAGCCGATGCAGGCGCGTGCCACTGTCGCGACCGACAAGCTCAAGTCGATGGTCGGTCCGGTCGGCCAGTAAGTCCGCCGAAGTCGACCACGTGCACAGGCGGGGAGGCGACTTCCCGCCTGCTTGCGTCGAGTCCGCACTGCCGTACGGCCAGCCCGACGGCATCGCATCCCGACGTTCGTAGCACGGGCTGCTCAGATGCAGATACAGCGCGTTGCGGAACTCGCGCACTCAGTTCTCCGCGAGGAACCGGTCGTATACAGCGCAACGCGCGATAGTCTCTTGCGAATGATTGATTGGAGACGGCCTCTCGCTAGATTAGTGTCGCGGGACGGTTGCCGGATCCCCTCCGAAGCGATGGTGCACGACGTCTCCCTCGCCGGCAACAGGGGTTAGACGATTGGGGCGCAAGGACGATCTCGAGATCACAGTCGCCATCGTCGCCGACGTGTTCCGATCGCAACACGCGATCGCCATGTGCGCGTGACGGTGTACGGGACACCGTCCGTGTTAGATGAGACGGAGCATGTATCATCGTCCCGGCGTGCCGGTCTGGCCGCTAAGGTGTTTGCCGACCGCTTCACCAGGATGAAATATTCCATGCACCCGTCGCGATGCTCTTTAATGCAATCGTGTCACTCGCCGCAGCCGCCTTGGGCGTCGTCGCGCTATGACACCAGCGCGAACAGCCTTTGCGCGTCGTCGTCCTGCTTCGTCCGGGGGCCGTGTAACTCGACACACCAACTTGGCATAATGTTCAGATGCCGCGGGTAAATCATGCCGGCATAGGTCTTGAGCGCGTCAAGTAGACGCGCATCTCATATGTCCGCATCGTCGATCTGCTCTCGTCGACAGGTGCGTGCGTCCCTCATGCCCGGCCCAGCAATAACGGGATGGCGCCGGCGATCAGCGTCATGGCGGTGAGGCCATGGACGAGGAGCGCCGTCCGGACTGACCCCTTCGCCGAGAGCACCGTCGTCATGTCGCCGAGCGGCGTCAGCGCGAGGATCAGCATGACATAGCCAAGGATCCGGGGTTCGCCCCAGGCAAGGACCGCGAGCAGGACGAGGCCCGAAACGACGTCGCGAGTGCCCTTGAGCCTCAGCCACCACGGGATGTTGGGGTTGTCGCCGGGCAGCGGTAGGCCGAAGCTGCGCGACATTCGTATCGGGACAGTGAGATACATAAGGCCGATCGCCATGATCGCGAGCGCCCCCACCACGGCGACAGCGGTAGAAAACCAATTCATCCACAGCTCCTTTCTCACAACGCAAGCTACTCTAGCATTGTTAGGGTAACAAGCCGCAGTATGTTCGTGGCGGTTTCAATTGCTGGAGGTTCGGTCTGGGCGTCGCGGAGCGGAAGGACCGGGAACGGATCGCGCGAGAGCGGCGCATCGTCTCGGCGGCGCGTGCGGTCGCCGGCGCCGAGGGCTGGCCCGCGGTCACGATCCGGCGCCTCGCCGAGGAGATCGAATACAGCCAGCCGGTCATCTACGCGCACTTCGAAGGCCGGCACGCGATTGTCGCCGCGGTCGCGCTGGAGGGATTCGGTGAGTTGGCTTCGGCCCTCAGGCATGCTGCGCGGCCCGCCGGCACCGGTCGCGGCGCGTTGCTGGCCGTTGCCGAGGCCTATGTCGCCTTCGCGGCGCGGAAGCCGACCCTCTACGAGGCGATGTTCACGATGCCCACCGGGCTCCGCTTCGCCGAGACGGACACCAGGCCCGAGCTGAGAGACGCCTTCGAGGCACTGGCCGAGGTCATCGCCTCGCACGGCGACGTCGGCCTCGTGACCGAGACGCTTTGGGCGGCGCTTCACGGGCTGGCCCAGCTCGAGGCTTCCGGCAGGATCAGGCCCGGCGCCAGCCACGACCGTTTACGGCTTTTAGTTAAGGCGTTCCTCCGGCCATGACGCCTAGAAGATGCCGTTCCCGTTCATCCGCTCCGTTGAACCGGGTATCTCCTGGCGCGCGTCCCAATGCTCGATGATGCGGGCGTCCTCCACCGTGAAAAGTTCGTAGAACGCGGCCGGCGTCCTCCCGACTGAACGGTGGCTGCGATAAGCACGAAGTCGCCGCACCCGAGGACCTTCTCGATCGCGTCCACCTCCTTCGGCGAGCCGGCGGCCTTCGCGTCGGCCATCGCCGCCCTGAGCGCGTCCAGACCGTCTGGTGCGGGTGGTCGGGGTCGAACCGACACTCCTTGCGGAACCGGATTTTGAATCCGGCGCGTCTACCAGTTTCACCACACCCGCATCGCCACCGCAGTAACCTACTTCGCCCTACGTCTCAATCGCCTCCCGGCAGATCGGCGAGCGTGATCCAGCCGGTAGCATAATTGGCGTAGAACAGCCCGAACAGCGTCGCCGAGATCACCGTCGTCCATACCAGCTTGGCGCGCAGGTTGGGCCGCGCCGGTGCGCTGTCGGCCTGTCCCGGCACCGCCGCCTCGCCGGCCTCGGCGCTGGTACGGACGCCAAACGGCAGGACTGCGAACAAGGTGACGAACCAGAACAGGACATAGACCAACAGGGCGGAGAAAGGTCTCACTTTTTCTTTCTCCCAGCGCAATGCGCAACCTGGAAGCGCGGAGAGCGCCGGATGGCGGATGCCGCTGCTTGATTCGCTGTCGCCGCGCCTAGCGGCGTGCCCCCGCCCCCGCCCGCCCCGCTCCCGGGCGCTGCCCGAAAGCGTGGGAGCGCTACGGTCACACCCGCACGACTTGAACGTCGGTTACCGGCTTCTTGCCTGTCCAGTCGCGCGCGACGCGGCGGACCGCGACGCGGATCGTCTCGGCAAACTTGTCGTCGTCGCGCGGATTCCCGCTCCGCGCCGCGGCTTCGGCCGCTTCGGCGCACTCGGCGAGGAACTCCTTGTGGTCCTCCTCGACCGGCACGCCTTGCGCGACAACCGTCGGTCGCGCCGCGAGCTTGCCGCCGCCGTTGAGCACGACGGTCGTCGACAGGTAGCCGTTGTGCATCATCCGCCGCCGCGCGACCATCGTCGCGCCGTCGGCCGGGAGGATGACGTCGCCATCAAGAACGAGACGCCCAACCTTCTCATAGCCGAGCACCTTCGGTCCGTTCGGCGCGAGGCGGATCGCCATCCCGTTAGTCGGCACCATCGCCCGCGGCACGCCGTTGTCGAGCGCGAGCTTGGCGTGCGCCTCCATGTGGCGGCGCTCGCCGTGGACGGGGATCGCGATCTCGGGCCGGATCCAGCCATACATCGCCTCGAGTTCCGGCCGGCCGGGATGGCCCGAGACGTGGACGTGCGCCTGACGCTCGGTGATCACCTCGACGCCGCGGCTGGCGAGCGCGTTCTGGACGACGCCGATCGACAACTCGTTGCCAGGAATCTCCTTCGACGAATAGATGACGCAGTCGCCGCGGTCGAGCTTGAGGTGCTGGTGGCTGCCGCTGGCGATGCGGCTGAGCGCCGCCGCGGGCTCGCCCTGCGCGCCGGTGCAAATGATCAGCAGCTTGCTTGGATCGAGCCGCGCCGCCGCGTCGAACGACAGCACCGGCGGAAAGTCCGTCAAGTACCCTGTCGCGCGGGCGACGCCAAGGATGCGGTCCATCGACCGGCCAACGACGCACACCTGACGCCCGGTTTCGAGCGCGACCTGGCCGAGCGTATGCAGCCGTGCCGCGTTCGATGCGAAGGTCGTCACCAGCACCCGTCCGGTCGTCCGGCCGCGGATCACTTCGAGCAGGCCGTCGCGGACCCCCGCCTCGCTGCCGCTGGCGTTGGCGTTGAACACGTTGGTCGAATCGCCGACCATCGCGAGAACGCCGCTGTCGCCGAGCGCGGTCATCTCCTCGGGCGTCGACGGGGTCCCCATCTGCGGCTCGGTGTCGAGCTTCCAGTCGCCGGTGTGGAAGACGCGGCCGAACGGCGTCTCGATGACGAGCCCGTTCCCCTCGGGGATCGAGTGCGCCATCGCGGCGTAGCGGAAGCGGAAGTCGCCGAGCGTCAGCGACCCGCCCATGGGAATTACGTGGAGCTTGACCTCCTTGTCGATCCCTTCCTCGATCAGCTTGCCGCGGATCAGCCCGGCGGTGAACGGCGTCGCGTAAAGCGGCACGCCGAGATCGGCAGCGAGATAGGGGATCGCGCCGATATGGTCCTCGTGCCCGTGGGTCAGGACGATGCCGAGCAGGTCGTCACGCCGCGCCTCGATGAAGCTGAGGTCGGGGAGAATCAGATCGACGCCGGGGTACGACGGATCGGCGAAGGTCATGCCGAGGTCGACCATCACCCACTTGCCGCGGCAGCCGTAGAGGTTGACGTTCATGCCGATCTCGCCCGACCCGCCGAGGGGGAGGAAGATCAGTTCTTCGCCGGGGGTGAGGAAGTTCTTGCGATTTTGATTAGTCATCAGGCTCCGTTCTGGTTGAGGACGTGGATGCGGTGCAACCCGCGAATGGTGAGGTCGCCATCGACCCGGTCGATGGCCGGGGTATGGCGGTTAAAGAGAGTGGCGAGGCCGCCGGTACCGATGACCGTGACGGGGCCGCCAACTTCCGATGTAATGCGCGTGACCAATCCTTCAATAAGACCGACATAGCCCCAGAAGACGCCGGCCTGCATCGCGTGGACAGTGTTCGTCCCGATCGCGGCCCCATTGCCGGGGGGCGGCTCGACGGCGATCCGCGGCAACTTGGCGGCGGCATGATAGAGCGCGTCCATCGACAGGTTGATTCCCGGCGCGATCGCGCCGCCGCGATAGATGCCGTGTCCGGCATCGTCGGCGATGACGTCGAACGTCGTCGCGGTGCCGAAGTCGACCACGATCAGGTTGCCCGACGCGCTCGCGTGCGCGGCGACGGCGTTGACGATGCGATCGGCTCCGACTTCTTTTGGGTTGTCGACGGCAAGGGTGATGCCGTAGGCGAGCCCCTCTGTCCCGACGACGAGCGGCTCGACCGCGAAATACTTGCGGCATAGGCGTTGGAGATTGAACAGCGTCGGCGGGACGACGGTGGCGATGATGGCGGCGTCGACGTGGGTTCGCTCGACCGCCTCCAGCGCCATCAGCTGGTGGAGCCAGACGGCGTATTCGTCGGCGGTGCGGTCGCGATCGGTCGAGATGCGCCACCGCTGGCGGATGTCGCCGCCCTCGACCAGCGCGAAGACGATGTTGGTGTTGCCGACGTCGATCGCTAGCAGCATGGCGGTTCATCGCATGTCGTTGGCCCCGCCCCGCTCATAGCGCGAAGACCTCGCCGGCGTGAACCAGCCGTTCGTCGCCGCCGGCGAGCGTCACGCGCAACGCGCCGTCGGGGGCGAGCCCCGCGAAGGCGCCGGCGATCGTTTCGTGTCCCAGCCGCGCTTCGAGCGGCGCGCCGAGGCCTACCGCACGGTCGAGCCACGCCGCGCGGACACCATCGAAGCCGTCATCGCGCCATCCGGCACGGCCTTGTGCGAACCTGACGGACAGTGTTTGCGCGACTCCAGCGGTCGGCGGCGCGGCGAGGCCGGCGGCGGGAAACGACGTCGCCGGTCGCTCGGTCGCGCCAGGGTGGCCGGCGAGGTTGACCCCGAAACCGACGATGGTCGCGCCGCCGCCGCCCTCGAGCAGGATGCCGGCGACCTTGACCCCGTCGAGGAGAATGTCGTTCGGCCATTTGAGCCCGAGCCGGGCCGGTGCGACCCAGTCATCGAGCGCGCGAGCGAGGGCGACGGCGGCGACGAACGACAGTTGCTGCGCCGGCCCTTCGCCCGGTCGAGGCCGCGTCACCACGCTGGCGAAGAGATTACCCGGAACCGACACCCATGGCCGTCCGCGCCGGCCGCGGCCGCCGGTCTGCGTGTCGGCGCGAACCCACGTTCCATCAGGCAGGTCGGCGTGCTCGGCGAGCCAGTCGTTGGTCGAGCCGACGGAAGCGAGGTGGATCAGAGCAGCGCCGCCGCCGCGCGGGTCGCGGCACCGACGAGCGGCGTGATCGCCAGCATCCCAAGCGGCGAGCAGAACAGCGCCGCGGCCGTCAGCAGCCCCGTGTTGACCCGGCTGTCGGTCGGCGCGAACGCCGGGGCGGGATCGTCGAAATAGACCGACTTGATCACGCGGAGATAGTAGTAGGCCCCGATGACGCTGGCCACGACGCCGACCGTCGCGAGGACGTAGAGCCCGCTATCCATCGCCGCCTGGAATACCGCAAACTTTGGCCAGAAGCCGAGCAGCGGCGGGATGCCGGCGAGGCTGAACATGAACACCGCGAACGCCGCCGCCAGCCCCGGCCGCGTCCGCGACAGGCCGCTCAGCGCGGCGAGCGTCTCGACCGGCTCCCCGTCGGGCCCGCGCATCTGGAGGACGGCGAGGAAGCTGCCGAGCGTCATGACAAGATAGACGGCGAGGTAGAACAGCACCGCCGCGACCCCTTCGCGACTGCCGGCGGCGAGGCCGATCAGGGCGAAACCGATGTTGTTGATCGACGAATAGGCGAGCAGCCGCTTGACGTTCGTCTGTCCGATCGCCCCGACCGCGCCGAGGAGCATCGACGCGATCGACGCGAAGGTCACGATCTGCCGCCAGTCGAGCGTCATCCCGCCGAATGCACCGATTGCGACGCGGAGGAGCAGGCCGAGCGCCGCCGCCTTGGGCGCTCCCGCGAAGAAGGCGGCGACCGGGGTCGGCGCGCCCTCGTAAACGTCGGGGGTCCACATGTGGAACGGGACCGCCGCGATCTTGAACGCCAGCCCCGACAGGATGAAGACGAGGCCGATCAACGTCCCGATATCGGCGGTCGCGGTGCCGCGGACGATACCGTGGAGCGCGGTGAAGCTCGTCGTCCCGGTGAAGCCGTACACCAAGCTGATGCCATAGAGGAGGATGCCGCTCGCGAGGGCGCCGAGGACGAAATACTTTAGCCCCGCCTCGCTCGACTTCGCCTCGTTGCGGTGGAACGCGGCGAGCACATAGGCGGCGAGGCTCTGCAGCTCGAGCCCGACGTAGAGCGTCAGCAGGTCGTTGGCGCTGACCATCATGCACATGCCGAGCGCCGAGAGCATGATCAGCACGGGATACTCGAACCGCCCGGTCGACGTCGTCTTGAGATAAGGCAGCGCGAGGACCATCGACGCCGCCGCGCCGGCGAGGATCAGCACCTTGAGAAAGGTCGAGAACGCGTCGCCGATATACAGCCCGCCGAAGCCGGTCGCGCCGCCGTGCGGCACGATGGCGAGGTGAACCCCGGCGAGGGCGAGGATGCCGACCCCGACCCACGTCAGCGGCACGAGGCTGCGGTCGCCGCGAAACGCCCCGAGCATCAGTACGACGAACACGCCGGCGGCGATGATCGTCTCGACCGACGCGAGGTGGACCGAGGCGGCAAGGGTGGTCAGCGCGGTCACTTCGCCGACCCTGAGAGCGCGATCCGCGTGCCCGCCGCGGTCGCCACGACGGTGTTCTCCGGTCGCGGTGCCGCGCCGTGCAGGCGCGCCAGCAGGTTCCGCACCGGTGCGCGCAACGGCACCATGAAGCTCGTCGGATAGACCCCCATCCACAGCACGGCGAGCGCGATCGGCAGCAGAATGGCGATCTCGCGGCCGGAAAGGTCGGGCATCGCCAGCACCTCCTTGCGCTCCTGCGTGCCGAAGACAACGCGACGGTAGAGATAGAGCATGTACGCCGCGCCGAGGATGATCCCCATCGTCAGCCCCGCCGACAGCCACGTCGACGCGCCGAAGCTGCCGAGGAGGACGAGAAACTCGGCGACGAAGCCGCTCGTCGCCGGCAGGCCGACCGACGCCATCGTGAACAGCAGGAAGAACAGGGCGTAGCGCGGCATGAAGTTGGCCAGCCCGCCGTAGGCCGCGATTTCGCGCGTATGCAGCCGGTCGTAGATCACCCCGACGCAGAGGAACAGCGCCCCCGAGACGAGGCCGTGGCTGAGCATCATGACGATGCCGCCCTCGATCCCCTGCGTGTTAAACACGAACAGCCCGGCGGTGACGAACGCCATGTGCGCGATCGACGAATAGGCAATCAGCTTCTTCATGTCGGTCTGCACCAGCGCGACGAGGCTGGTGTAGACGACCGCGACGACCGACAGCACGGCGATGATCCAGACGAGGTTCGCCGACGCCTGGGGGAACATCGGCAGGCTGAAACGGACGAAGCCGTAGCCACCGAGCTTGAGGAGGACGCCGGCGAGGATCACCGACCCTGCCGTCGGGGCCTCGACGTGTGCGTCGGGCAGCCACGTATGGACGGGCCACATCGGCATCTTGACCGCGAACGAGGCGAAGAAGGCGAGCCACAGCCACGGCTGCGCGGCGGGCGCGAAGTCGAACGTCAGCAGCGTCGGGATGTCGGTCGTGTGCGCGACCGAGACCATGTAGATCATCGCCAGCAGCATCAGGACCGACCCGAGCAGCGTGTAGAGGAAGAACTTGTAGCTGGCGTAGATCCGCCGCGCCCCGCCCCAGATGCCGATGATGAGATACATCGGGATCAGGCCGCCCTCGAAGAACAGGTAGAATAAGAACAGGTCGAGGCTGGCGAAGACGCCGAGCATCAGCGTTTCCATCAGGAGGAACGCTGCCATATATTCCGGCACGCGCGTGTGGATGCTCTGCCAAGACGCGAGGATGCAGAACGGCATCAGGAACACCGACAGCATGATCAGCATCAGCGCGATGCCGTCGATCCCGAGGTGCCACGACAGGAACGGCGCGAACAGGTCGATCCGCTCGACAAACTGAAATGCCGCGGTCGAGGTGTCGAAGGTCAGCCATAGGGCAATGCCGAGAGCGAGTTCGAGCAGGGTGACGACGAGCGCGGTGACGCGGGCGTTGGCCGCGCGCGCGTCCTCGCCGCCGGGGGCGAGGAGGATCCACGCTGCGCCGAGGAGCGGCAGGAGGACGAGGACGGAGAGGACGGGGAAGGTCACAGATTCTCCCCGCCTGCGGGGAGGATCAAGAAGACCGCATTCACGAGAACATCCGCGGCACGAACCACGTCGCCGCCGCCGCGACGCCGACCAGCATCATCAGCGCGTAGGTGTAGACGTAGCCCGACTGGAACCGCTTCGCGAGCACCGCCGTATCGCCGACCACCGCCGTCACGCCGTCGGGGCCGAAGCGGTCGATGACATTACGGTCGGTCGCCCAGAACAGCCGGCCGAAGGCGAACGCGCCGCGGACGAAAACCAGCCCGTACAGCTCGTCGAAGTACCACTTGTGGACGAGGAAAGCGTAGAGGCCGTGGAATGCCCCGGTGAAGCGCGCCGGCATGTCGACGTCGCGGAGGTACGCCTGCGCGGCGAGGCCGAGACCGAGGAAGAAAGCGACCGCCGGCGTCCAGATTACCCATAGCGGCAGGTGTTCGGTCGCCTCGGCGAGGTCGCGGTGGACGACCGCCGATCCGCGCCAGAACGCCCCCGCCGTGTCGGGGCCGAGGAAGACCTGGTGGAAAACCGCGCCGGCGAACAGCGCGCCGACCGACAGGACGGCGAGCGGCAGCAGCATCGTCCACGGCGACTCATGCGGATGATAGCCGCCGGTCCCCGTCGGCACCTGCACCTCGACCGGCGCGTGGCTGCCGGCCTCGGCGTCGCTGTCATGCGTCCCCTCTGTGCCCTGCGGGTGCGCTGGGTCGGCATCCGGACTGTCGTGACCGTGGAGCGCGTGCTGGATGTGCTCGCTGCCGACCCAGCGCGGTGGTCCGAAGAAGGTGAGGAACGCCAGCCGCCACGAATAGAAGCTGGTCAGGAAGGCGACGAACGCCCCGACGACGAACGCCACCGTCCCGGCCTGCGTCCCGCGGGCGAACGCCGCCTCGAGGATCGCGTCCTTCGAATAATAGCCGCTGGTAAAGAAGAATCCGGTCAGCGACAGCGTCCCGATCGTCATCGCGGCGAAGGTCAGCGGCAGCGGCTTCCTCAGCGCGCCGTAGTAGCGCATGTCCTGCTCGTGGTGCATCGAATGGATCACCGCGCCGGCGCCGAGGAACAGCAGCGCCTTGAAGAAGGCGTGGGTGAACAGGTGGAACATCGCCGCGCCGTACGCGCCCGAGCCGGCGGCGAAGAACATGTAGCCGAGCTGGCTGCATGTCGAATAGGCGATGACGCGCTTGATGTCGGTCTGGACGCAGGCGACGGTCGCGGCGAACAGCGCCGTCGCCGCGCCAACGTAGGTGACCACGGCGAGCGCGGTCGCGCTCGTCTCGAACATCGGCGACAGGCGGCAGACCATGAACACGCCGGCCGTCACCATCGTCGCGGCGTGAATCAGCGCGCTCACCGGGGTCGGGCCCTCCATCGCGTCGGGCAGCCACGTGTGGAGGCCGAGCTGCGCCGACTTGCCCATCGCGCCGACGAACAGCAACAGGCACAGGCACGTCATCGTGTCGACCTGGCCACCGAGGAAGCTCAGATGGTGCCCCGCCATGCCCGGCGCGGCGGCGAGAATGGTATCGAGCCTGACCGTGTGGAAGACGAGGAAGGTGCCGAAGATGCCGAGCGAGAAGCCGAAGTCGCCGACCCGGTTGACGACAAACGCCTTGATCGCCGCGGCGTTGGCGGACGGCTTGTAGTACCAGAAGCCGATCAGCAAGTAGCTCGCGAGGCCGACGCCCTCCCAACCGAAGAACATCTGGACGAGATTGTCGGCCGTCACCAGCATCAGCATCGCGAAGGTGAACAGCGACAGGTAGGCGAAGAACCGCGGCTGGTCGGGATCCTCGGCCATGTACCCCCAGCTGTAGAGATGAACGAGTGCCGACACCGTCGTGATGACGACGAGCATGACGCTGGTCAGCGCATCGATCTTGAATGCCCACGCGACATGAAGGTCGCCGCTGTCGATCCAGTCGAGAACCGGCAGCGTGTACGCCGCGTCGTGGCCAAGACCGGTGCCGGCGAAGACGACCCACGCCAGCGCAGCCGAAACAAACAGCGCGCCGGTGGTGATCGACTTGGCGGCGACGTCGCCGATCGCGCGGTTGCCGAGCCCGGCGATCAGCGCGGCGACGAGCGGCAGGAAGACGAGGAGCTGGATCACGCCCCGTCAACCCTTCATCTGGTTGATGTCGTCGACCGTGATCGTCCCGCGGTTGCGGAAGTAGACGACGAGGATGGCGAGCCCGATCGCCGCCTCGGCCGCCGCCACCGTCAGGACGAACATCGCGAAAACCTGCCCGACGAGGTCGTGCGCGAACGATGAGAAGGCCACGAGGTTGATGTTGACCGCCAGCAGGATCAACTCGATCGACATCAGAATGATGATGACGTTCTTCCGGTTGATGAAGATGCCCAGCACGCCGATGACGAACAGGATCGCCGCGACCGCGAGGTAGTGGCCAAGCCCGATCAAAGCGTCACGCCCTCGCCGCGCGCTGCATCGACGGCGCTCGTCGCCTGCGCGGGCGTGCGGCGCGACTGGTCGGCCATACTCTGGCGGCGGATGCCCGGCCGCTGGCGGTGGGTCAGGACGATTGCCCCGACCATCGCGGTCAGCAGCACCATGCCCGCCGCCTGGAAGACAAAGACGTAGCGGGTGTAGATCAGGCTGCCGAGCGCCTGGGTGTTGGTCAGCCCGGCGATCACCGGGGCATGGCTTGACGCCGGCGCGCTGACGCCGAAGCTGCTGCCGCTCAACACGAGGAGCAGCTCTGCAAGGAGGACGACCGCCAACCCGACCCCAAACGGCACATATCGCGCGAACCCGGCGCGGAGCCGGGCGAAGTCAACATCGAGCATCATCACGACGAACAGGAACAGAACCGCGACCGCGCCGACGTAGACGATGACGAGGATCATCGCGAGGAACTCGGCCCCGAGCAGGACGAACAGCCCGGCGGCATTGAAGAAGGCGAGGATCAGCCACAGCACCGAATGGACCGGATTGCGCGACAGGATCGTCATCGCCGCGCCGAGGATGACGATCCCGGCGAACAGGTAGAAGGCGAGCGCGGCGATCATCGGGTAGCGAGGGGCTCCGTCGGCGTCCGGCACGTGCCGGCGGATACTGCACTGCGGGATAGAGGTGCGGCCGCGATAGGGCAAGGCTTTGCGTCGACGTCCACCCGGCGTACCGCGGTGCGGGGGCAGCGGATCGGGCGATTTGTTCGGGACGACAGCCCGGGGACCGCGTCGCTGATCGGTCGCACGGCGACGGGCTTCCCCCCCCCCCGCGCGCGCTACGTGATACTGCCGACTGGGATGACCGTCGCCTTGCCCCCGCCCGCCGTCCGGCTGTCGCGTTGCGCGTCGTCGCCGGGCTGGCGGGCGTCGCGCCCGTCGCTCGCCGCGGCCGGC
>CAHJWT010000033.1 GCA_903643075.1 Sphingomonadaceae bacterium
CGGCGACCCGCCGTGGGCACGCGAGGCGCGGTGGGCCGAGGTCGCCGGCCGGCTTGCCGAGCGCGAAGCACTCGATGCAGCGCTGGCCGGGTGGAGCGCACGGCACGACCGCGACGCGTTGGTCGCCAATCTACGCGCCGCCGGCGTGCCGGCATCGCCGGTCAACGACATTGACGGCGTCTGGCACGACCCGCAGGTCGCCGAGCGCGGTCTCGCGGACGTGGTCGACATCCCCGGTCTCGGACCCGAGACGCTCTTCACCGCGCCGTGGAAGATCGATGGCGTATCGGTCGTGACGGGCTCGCGCGGTCCGGTCATGGGCGAGGACAATGCGCACGTCCTCCGTGGCCTGCTCGGCCTGCCCGCCGAGGAATTCGACCGACTGACCGCCGACGGCGTGATCGCCTGACCCTGCCGGCCGGTCAGGCCGCCGCTTCGGCCATCGCGCGACTGCGCAGCGCGAACCCTTCGTAGCCACGCCGCGCGACGTCGTCGCATAGCGCGGTGTAGGTATGGATGCCGTTCGGATAGGCGAGGAAGACGCGCGGCTTGCCCGGGATATTGGCTCCCATGTACCACGAATCGGCGAGCGGCAGCAGCGTCTTGTCCGCCTCCTCGGCGATCATCTTGGCCCAGTCGTCCTCGTATTGGGGCAAGGCCTCGATCTCGTCGATGCCGCGGTCGCGCATGTGGACCATGCAGTCGGCGATCCAGTCGACGTGCTGCTCGATGCACACCGGGAAGTTGGCGAGGATCGACGGGCTGCCGGGTCCGGTGATCATGAACATGTTGGGGAAGCCGGCCGGTGACAGCCCCAGATAGGCGCGCGGGCCGCGATCCCACTTGTCGCGGAGCGCCTCGCCCCCCTTGCCGCGCAAGTTCATCCGGATGATCGATCCCGTCACCGCGTCGAAGCCGGTCGCGAATACTACGGTGTCGAGGTCATGCCGGTCGCCGTTCTGGAGGACGAGGCCATCGGCCGTGATCTCGCGAATGGGATTCGTCCGGATGCTGACCACGCTGACGTTGTCACGATTGAACGTCTCGTAATAGTCGGTGTCGATCGGCGGCCGCTTGGTCCCGGCCGGGTGGTTGAATTCGCACAGAACGGCGGCCTTGGCCGGATCGGTGACCGTGTCGCGGATCTTGGCGGCGATATACTGGGCAACGGTATCGTTCGCCTCGATGTCGGTGGTCAGGTCGCTGAAGCTGGTAAACATGAAGCGGAACCCGCCGCCGGCCCACAACTCGTCGTAGCGGCTTTGCCGCTCGTCGGCGGGCGTGGCCAGCGCCGCGGCTGGCGGCGGGTCGAACGGCATGCCGATCGGAGACGCCAGCGTCTTGCGGCGGAGGTCGGCGTGCGTCTCGTCTTGCTCGCGCCGCATGTCGTCGGTCAGCAGGTGGTTGCGCGCCGGCACGCTATAGTTCGCCGTCCGCTGGAACACCGTCAGGTGCGCCGCCTCGGCCGCCAGATGCGGTGTGGCCTGAATGCCGCTCGATCCCGTCCCGATGAGGCCGACCCGCTGACCGTGAAAGTCGACCTTCTCGTGCGGCCAGTTGGCGGTGTAGAAAATCTTGCCGGCAAAGGTGTCGAGGCCGGGAATGGCCGGCTTGCTCGGTGCCGACGTATTGCCGACGGCGGTAACGAAGAAGCGCGCACGGACGGTCTCGCCGTGATCGGTCTCGACTTGCCAGCGATGATCGTGCTCGTCGAACGTCCCGGCTGTCACCCGTGTGTCGAACTCGATGTCCTTCTTGAGATCGAGGCGGTCGGCGACGAAATTGAGATAGTCGAGGATTTCCGGTTGGGCGGGATAGCGGCAGCTCCACTTCCACTCGCGCCGCAATTCCTCGGAAAAAGAGTAGCAATAGTAGTGGCTTTCCGAGTCGCACCGGGCCCCGGGGTAGCGATTCCAATACCATGTGCCGCCGACCCCACCGGCCGCCTCGAACAGCCGCGTCGTGAAGCCGCGTTGGCGGAGGCTATGCAGCATATACAGTCCGGAGAAGCCGGCACCGACGATCACCGCATCGACCTCGGTCGACCGTTCACGTGAATGATCCACATTTTTTCCTTTCGCTGATTAAAACGGGATAGGCATCCGCTCCAATTATGTCAATTGTCCTACCGTAGGATTGCCAAGCGTGGCCTTAACACTCCTACGGTCCTACATTTGACAACACGAATTTTTGGCTGGATAAAGCGGCATAAGTCATAAGACATGGGGAGAGGTATGAGCAGGGTTCACCACGTATATCGCGGCGTCGGGTTGCTCGCGCTGGCGGCCAGTTTAGCGACGGCGGCGCAGGCCCAGACTCTCCCATCGGCCTCCGACGACGCAGCGTTGACCAGAGTTGCGTCGGCCGATGCCGCCGAGGGCGACATCGTCGTCACCGCCAACAAGCGTGCCCAAAACCTCAACGATGTCGGTCTCTCAGTCACGGCCCTCAGTGCCCAGGCGCTGTCGGACCGGCGCATCACGTCGGTGCAGGATATTGCCGCCGCGGTTCCGGGCCTGAAGTTCGCCGAGAGCGGAACCGGGACCCCGATCTACACACTGCGCGGCATCGGCTTCAACGAGGAGAGCCTCGGCGTCTATCCGTCGGTCAGCGTCTATACCGACGAGGTCCCGCTGCCCTTCCCGGTGCTGACGTTGCGGGCTGCATTCGACCTTGAGCGGGTTGAGGCGCTTAAAGGGCCACAGGGAACGCTGTTCGGCGAAAACGCCACCGGCGGCGCGATCAACTATATCGCGGCTAAGCCGACCGACACGCTGCAATACGGCGCGGACTTCACCTACGGGCGGTTCAACTACCTCAATGGCAACGCCTTCGTCAGCGGACCGCTCGGCGACAAGGCGGCCATCCGCCTCGCGTTCAGCGGCGCGGGCAGCGACGGCTGGCAGTATAGTCTGACCCGGCCCGGCGATCGCAACGGTGCGACCAAGTATCTCTCCGGCCGCCTGACCCTTGACTTCCACCCGACCGAAACGCTGAAATTACGTGGTACTGTGACCGCGTGGCAGGACCGGTCGGAGCCCGAGGCCGCTCAGCTGATCGCAGTGCGCGCACAGAATCCCGCCGCCGTGCAGCCGGGTCTGCTGGCGTCGCCCTTTGCCAACCTCAATCCGCGGTCGGCCGACTGGACGCGGAGCGCCACATACACGGCGTTCGTCGACCCCTTCGGAGCCGCCGCCGGCACCAACTTCGCCTTGGCGACCTTCACCACGCCGGATCTGGCACCGCAGAGTGATCGCAAGTTCGTTCAGGGGGCGATCCGCGCCGACCTCGACCTCGGCGATTTTGCCACGCTGACGTCGATCACTTCCTACCTCGACTTCCACCAGAACCTGTACAGCGACAAGGATGGTTCAGCCCAGGCGGTCGCCAACATCGGACCGAGTTTCGCCCAGATCAGCTCGTTCAACCAGGAGGTGCGCCTGTCGAGTGCCGGCAAGCGGCGCTTCCGCTGGCTGCTCGGGGCAAACTACGAGGACAGCCGGACCAACGAAAATCAGAACTTGACCTTCGCCAACGGTTCGTCGTCGGCTCCGGGGACGCTGTTCATCAACACCACCGGCAGCCAGGTCCACCAGAGCATCCGCAACTACGCCATCTTCGCCAACGGCGAGTACGACCTGACCAGCAAGCTGACGGCGACGCTCGGTGGCCGCTATACGAACTCGAAGAACGACGCCAACCTGTGCACCACGGGCAACGGCGACGGGACCGTGTCGGCGCTGTTCAACCTGCTCCCGGCGGTGTTCGGGGTCGCTCCCGGATCGTTCACCCCGATCAAGAAAGGTGACTGCTACCCGCTCAACAACCAGCATGTTCCCGGCCAGCGTTTCATCAATACGCTGGCCGAGGACAACTTCTCATGGCGCGGCGGCCTCGACTACAAGCCCAATCGCGATACCCTGTTCTACGCGACGGTCTCGCGCGGCTACAAGGCGGGCAGCTATCCGACCGCGGCCGGCTCGGACTTCCGCTCGTACCAGCCGGTAACCCAGGAATCGGTGACGTCGTACGAGGGCGGCGTCAAGGTGTCGCTGTTCGACCGGTTCGCGCAGCTCAACGCTGCCGGCTTCTATTACGACTACAACAACAAGCAGATCCGCGGGAAGATCGTCGATCCGGTGTTCGACGTGCTCGACATCTTGATCAACGTGCCCAAGTCGCGCGTGGCGGGGGCCGAGGCCGAGCTGACCGTGCGTCCGGCGACCGGCTTGTCGGTCGCGGGGTCGGTCACCTACCTCAACTCGAGGGTGCTGACCGACGGCGGCACCCACTTCGTCGGGCCGACCGCCTATGGCAACAGCTGCACGACGGCGGCGGGGACACCCGGTCCGTGCGACTTCACCGGCAGCGAGCTGCCCTTCACGCCGCGATGGTCGTACGGCCTCGACGCCGACTATCGCCACGAACTCGGCTCGGGCGCGGTCGTGACCGGCTTCGACATCCACGGGCAATCGTCGTCGGTGTCGACGCTCAACGGCCGCACCATCCAGTTCCGCAACCTGCCCAGCGACCGCCATGCCGCCTTCGTGTCGCAGCCGTTCATCCTGCCCGACTACGTTACCGTCGACGCACGCATCGGGTACGAGTTCAACCACCGCTACAAGGTGATGTTGTTCGGCAAGAATATCTTCAACGAATACTACGTGACCAACGCCAACCACTATCTCGATACGACCGTGCGGTTCACCGGGCAGCCGGCGACCTACGGCGTGACCTTCAGCATCAAGAGCTAGCGACGTCAGCCGCTGCGGCCGGAGCAACTCTCCCGCCGCAGCGGCCCGCGCTGGCATTAGGCCGAGGCTGACCTCGCGGGTAATTCGACGGTCGCGGTCCCCTTGGCGGTGATCTCGCCAAGCTGGTTTTCCACGCGCAGCGTCAGGTCCACGACGTGCGCACCGGCCTCGACGCGCTTGTCGCCGATCTCGGCGCGGCACCACGACACGTCGCCGAAGATGTTGGGCCGCCGAACCGACACGCTTAGGCGGCGGAGGAAGCCCGCATCACCCATCCAGTTGGTCATGTGCTGGCCCATCCACGAGATGCGCTGAGGCCCGACGTCGTAGCCGCCGGGCATGCCGACCTCGCGCGCCATCTTTGCCTCGGCATGGCCGCGGGCAGCGCTGTCCTGGGCGCCGGTCTCGGCGTTGACATAGGCGTCGGCCGGATGGCGCCGGCGATGCATCTGCGCACGGCGATGCGCCTGATAGCTATGCCCGCCGCCGGAATACCAGCAGATCATGTCGGTGATGGTGAGCGGGCCCTTGAGCATCGGCTGGATCGCCGAGCCGACCGCGACGTCTTCCCAGAAGCGCGGAGGAGCACCGCGCAGCTCCTCGGTCTCGACGGCGTGGCCGATCGCCTCGAGCTCTTCGACCGAATAGCGATGCGGCTCGCGCGGCGTGTAGCTCAAGCCGCCGCTCGCCTTCGACCGCGCCGTCCGTGCGGTGTGGCCATGGGCGACGCAGACGAGCTGGTCGTGCTGGTTGGTGTAACGCGTCTCGCCGGTCTGGATGATGAATCGCGCCGCCTTGCCGCCTTCCTTCTCGACCGCATCGAGCAGCCTTGCGCTGACAGTGAAGCGGTCGCGGTGGCGGATCGGCTCGAACCATTCGAAGTCGGTGCCGCCGTATAGCCACTGGATGCCGCGCAGCTTGGGGGCGACGACGGTCGTGTCGATGGTATAAAGGAAGCATCCCGGAGCCAGCGCCGAGCCGTATGCCGATGCCGCGCCATAGGCAGGGTCGGTATACAGCGGGTTATCGTCGCCGATGCCCCAGCAGAAATGGCGGACGGCGTCGGGCGAGGCCTCGGTGTTCCACTGCTGGCCCGTGCGGCGTAACTCGACCCCGACCAGCTCGCGCGCCTCGGCGAGCGCGCCGTCCCACAGCGCCGGGGCCTGCGAAGTCGGCGGTTGTCCGGTCATCGCCATGCCGTCGCCTCCAGCGCCACCTCACCGACCGGCCCGTGTGCGCGCATCAGCCAGCCGTCGCCGTCGGCGGACAGCGTCAAAGTCAGCGGGCCGCCGCATAGGATCGGCGCGAGGTTGCGGCTGCGCCACCGCGTCGGCTCGGATCCGACGTGCGTGCGGAACATCTCGAGCAAGAGCATCGTCGGGATGGTGCCGTTGACGACGAGGGCCGGATAGCCTTCCGACCTGGCATAGGGCAGGTCGTAGTGAATGCGGTGCGGGTTATCTGTGATCGCCGAATAGCGGAACAGCAGCGGCGCATCGGGCACGACCGTCCGCATCACCTCGGCCGGCGGGATCGCCGTCTCGGGCACTGCAGGGGGCACCGCGCCACCGCCCGCCGCCTCGCGCAGGACATAGCTGGTCGTTTCGACCAGCACCGGAGCGTCATCGCCCGCGACGGTGATCCGGTGCTCGACGTCGACGAGCGCGAAACGGCCCGAGCGGCCGGTCTTGTTTGTCACCGCGCCGGCCCGGCTTATCCGGCGGACGCGTGCGCCGATCGGGATGGCGCCAAGAAAATCGATCCGGCGCCCGCCCATCATCAGCCGCGGCAGGCCGAGATCGGGCAATGTCACATTGAGGTCGGCTGCCCCATCCGCGCGAAGATCGGACTGCCGGGTCGGTGGATTGAACAACGCGACGTGCCAGCCGCGTGGCAAGGGATCGCCTTCGGCGAAGGCACCCGGATCGAGGTCGAGCAGTGCCGCCAGGCGCCGGACGAGCGGTAGCGCGCAGACGTCGTCGGCAAGCCCGGTCACGCGGCCAGTCGCCCTGCCTCGGTGCGGACCCTACGCCCCACCCATTCTTCGGCTTCCATCGCCGCAGCCACTTCCGCGGCGTCGGAGACGACGAGCGCCCGCGCGCCGTCGGCAGTATCGATCAATGCTACCGCGCGCGGCACTTGATCGCGTCCGTGGAGGACCGTGCAACCCGCGATCGTGCCTGTCCCGGAATAGTTCTCGACGACGGACCGTTCCGCGGACCTCTGCGCGACCTCCGCCGTCACATCGAGGCGGGTGAAAGGCACCGTCGGCGGGTCAGCCGACCACGACGCGAAGGCCTGCTTGGTCAGGATGCCCGACACGCACGACAGCAGGGCCGTCCTGCCTGCCCCGGCGCGCAGCAACTGGACCGCGCGCGCGGTCGCCTGGAAGAAGTAATTGTTGTACGGGCCGCCGGCGAAAGCCATCGACCCCGTTACGGTCAGGTCGCGGTCGGGCGGCAGGTCGAGCGCGTCGGCGAAAGCGTCGACGGCCACCGGAAAGCAGCTGTACAGCTCGATCAGGTCGATATCGCTCGCCGCCATGTCACTCGCCGTTAGCACCGCGCGCGCGGTCGCGTCCGCGCCCGGCGAGCGGACGAGGTCGGCGCGCGCCGCGACCGCGACCATGTGGTTCGCCTCGGCGCTGGCGACCGGGAAGATCCAGCGTGACCGGTCGATACCGAGCGCTACCGCGCGTTCGGCCGAGCAGAACAGCAGCGCCGCCGCCTGGTCGACGTTCCACGTCGAGCAGAGCGCGCGGGTATAGGGAAAGGCCTGCATCGGATTGCGCGGGCCGTCGTTGCGGATCGCCGCCGCGTCGAGCGGCTGGCTCGCCCAGCTGTCGGGGTTGGCCGCCGCGATCGTCGCGAAGCGGGCATAGCGCGTCGCCAGACGGTTACGGTGGGCGGCGAGCGACACGCCGGCCGCCGCCCGTCGCGCGCTGTCGAGGATCGCGTAGAGGCCGACCGGCATGTTGAGACCGGCCGCGACCTCGGCGGGATGGCGCAGTTCGGCCTTCGGCTCGAGCCGCACATCCGGCTCATCATCCTGGTCGCGTTCGCCCGCCCGTGCACCGGCGAGACGGGCGCGGAGCAGCCGGTACCCTGCATCGGCCCCGGTGACGAGCGCGCCGTCGACCGTGCCGGCGGCGATCGCCGCGCAGGCGTCGGCGATCAGGGTCTGCTGGAGGACGCCGACGCTCGACACGATCGTCGTCGCCTTGGTTGCCCCGATCGCTCGCGCGATCTCGCCGGCCGGGTTGCGGTAGCGCCAGCGGCCGCGCGGAACGGCGACGGTGCCGACCTCGGCGAGGAGCGTCGGCGCGCCGCAATCGGCCCCCGCCGCTTGCACTGCCTCAAGCATCAGGTCGAGCGGTTCGAGCGCCTTGTTCCAGTCGTCCTCGCGGCGCGTGGCGACCCCGACGCCGACCAGCACCGGGGTCTGCGCTGAAACCTCGCCGGTAGTCATGCAGACGGTGTCCGTTGCGCCAAGCTGGCGCGCCCGGGATTGCCGGCGACGATGCGGTTGCGATGCAATTCGGCTTTCAGCGCGGTCTTCCCCATCCGACGTCGCCGCCCGCCTTCAGGCCGGCCTTCGACTCTCGTCGGCCGCCGCCGCCGCGACCGTCGCCGCGAGGATGGCGGCATAGGCCTGAACGTCGCGCTCGACCCGCCGCCGCGCGAGCTCGGCGTTGCCCGCCTCGATTGCGGCGAAGATCCGCGCGTGCGCGTGCCGGACCCGCTGCCGGACCTCGGCTGAGGCGAACTCCTTGATCTGCGACGCCTCGAACATCAGGCCGCTGACCGAGGTCGCGAAGGCGTGAAGGAGGTCATTGTGGCTGGCGGCGGCCAGGGCGTCGTGCCAGATGACGTTCTCCTCGAGGAAGGCGGTCAGGTCGTTGTCGGCTGCCCAGTCGATGCGCTTGGTAATCGCACGCAGCGTCGCGAGATCATCCTTCGTCCGCCGCTCGGCGGCGAGCGCGGCGACCATCGGCTCGAGCGCCAGCCGCACCTCGACAAGCGCGCTGACCGCGACGCTACGGCCCTTGATGTAAAGATTGATATGGCTGGCCAGATGGTCGGCGGTCGGTTGCGCGACGGTCGTGCCGCCATAGCGTCCGGCCCGCGTGGAGACGAGCCCCTGCGCCTCGAGAATGCGCAAAGCCTCTCGTACCGACCCGCGGCTGAGTCCCGTCGTCGACACCAGTTCACGCTCGGTCGGCAGCGACGCGCCGAGAGTGTAGCCGTCACCCAGAATTTCCTGCTTGAGCCGCTCGGCGAGGACATCGCTCGATTTGGGCACCTTGATGCGCCCCAGACCGTCCAGCATCGTTTCGGCTGGAGAACTTGGGAGCGGACTGGGCATTAGCAGGATGTACCTTCGGCGACTAGACAAGTCAATTGTAGGACCATAATTTGCCGGGATGCGGGATGCACCGGCTCAAGGCTCGGCGACGGTCGACGGACGGCATTTCGAGCCGCTCGCGGGTGTTCGCGTCCTTGATTTCACCAAGGTTCTCGCGGGACCGTTGTGCACTCAATATCTTGCCGACCTCGGTGCCGACGTGGTCAAGGTCGAGCCGGAGGGCGGCGACGACACTCGCAACTGGCCGCCGTTTGCCGAAGGCACCGGCGCGATCTTTACGGCAGTCAACCGCAACAAGCGCGGTATCGTATTGAACCTGCGTCATCCCTCAGGCCTTGATGTGGCGCATGCCCTGGCGCGCGAGGCGGACATCGTCGTGGAGAGCTATGGGCCCGGCGTCGCCGACCGCTTGGGCATCGGCTGGGAGAGACTGGCCGCCGTCAGCCCGAAGCTCGTGTACGCCAGCATTTCCGGTTACGGCACCAAAGGCCCGATGAAGGACGACAAGGGCTACGACCTGATCGCCCAGGCCTTCACTGGCATGTTGTCGCTTACCGGTGAACCGGGCGGGCCGCCGGCCCGGTCACCCTTTTCGCCGGTCGACCAAGCCACCGGCTATCACGCCGTGATTGGCATTATGGGCGGGCTGATGCGGCGCGACCGAACCGGCCGCGGCGCGAAGATCGAGGCGTCGCTATTTGACTCCGCGACGGGGCTCCTCGGTTACTTCCTGCAGAACTACTGGCTGCGCGGGACGGAACCGGAGCGACCGGGATCGGGCCACGAATCGCTCTGCCCGTATCAGGCGTTCGCCACGGCGGACGGGCCGATCATCCTCGGCGTGGCCAATGATGGCTTTTGGCATTCCTTCTGCGAGCTGGCCGGAACGCCGTCGCTGGCCGACGATCCGCGGTTCGCGACCAACGGCAACCGGGTCGCCCATCGCGACGTCCTGATCCCCATGATCGCCGATATCCTCGCGCGCCGCAGTCGCGGCGACTGGCTGGCCAACCTCGCTGCGCGCGGCATCCCGTCGTCGCCGGTCCACTCGCTCGGCGAGCTGTCGGCGCATCCTCACACCGCCGCGTCGGGCATGGTCCTGCATGACGGCGATTTTCGCGCGATCGCCGCCCCGCTGCGGGTCGACGGTGAGCGCCTTCCCTTGCGGCGCCGGCCGCCTACGCTCGGCGAGCATAGCCGGGCGGTGTTGGCCGACCTCGGCTACGAACCGAAGACGATCGACGCGCTCATCGCGGACGGCGCAGTCGGCAGCAACGATGCTGCGACCCTTGGGAGACGCTCATGATCGATGCCAGGACGCTCGAAGCGGATTTTGCCGCACTGCATGATAAATACCTCGCTGAACGCGACAAGCGGGTGCGCGGCGACGGGACAGCTCAATATGTCGCGGTCGAAAATCCGTTCATCGGCGACGTCGACGATCCTTATGGCGGTGCTCGCATCGAGCGCGCGGCGTTGATCGAGGATGTCGACGTGGTCGTCGTCGGCGGCGGCTTCTCCGGCCTCCTCACGGCGGTGAGTCTGCTCAAGGAAGGTGTGACCAACTTCAAGGTGATCGAGAAAGGCAGCGATGTCGGTGGCACCTGGTATTGGAACCGCTATCCCGGCTGCCGCTGCGACGTCGATTCCTATACCTACCTTCCGCTGATCGAAGATCATGGCGCGATGCCCACGGAAAGCTTCTCACGCGCGCCCGAGATCCTCGACCACGCCCGGCGCATCGCCGAGCGGACCGGCATCTACGAGCGGACGCTGCTGCAGACCGGGGTCAGCGGGGCCGAGTGGAACGCGGCGCGCGGCCGCTGGATGGTCACCACCGACCGCGGCGACACCCTCCACGCACGCTTCCTGTGCATGGCGAGCGGCATACTCAGCCGACCCAAGCTGCCCGGCATTCCCGGCGCGCGGGATTTCGCGGGCCACAGCTTCCATACCTCGCGCTGGGACTACGACTATACCAAGGGCGACACCACCGGAGGCCTGACCGGGCTCGCCGACAAGCGGGTGGCGATCATCGGCACGGGGGCCAGCGCGGTCCAGGCGATCCCCTACCTCGGCGAGTGGTGTCGGCAGCTTTACGTCGTGCAGCGTACACCGGCTGCCGTCGACGATCGCGAGAACGCCCCGACCGACCCTGACTGGTATCATAATCAAGAGCCTGGCTGGTGGGAGCGGCGCGCCCTCAATTTCGAGGGTTTCGTCAACTCGATCCCGCAAAGCGAGGACTTGGTCCAGAACGGCTGGACACGAAACTGGGGCAAAATGACCGAAGCCATGTATCGCGGTGAAACACCCGAAGAGATGGTTCAACTGCGGCAGCACGCCGACTTCGAAAAGATGGAGGCGATGCGAGCGCGGATCGCTACTACCGTCGAGGACCCGGTAACTGCCGAAGCGCTCAAGCCCTACTTTAACTGGATGTGCAAGAGGCCACTGTTCGTCGACAATTATTTCGAGACGTACAACCGGCCCAACGTTACCCTGATCGATACGCGGGGGCGGGGCCTCGATCGAATCACCGAAACGGGAATCGTTTTCGACGGCCATGAGTACGAGGTCGACTGCATCATCTATGCAAGCGGCTTCGAGGTCGCATCGCCGCCCGACCGCACCGCGGGCTTCGACCTGCGCGGCGTCGGCGGCATGTCGCTGTCGGACTATTGGGCGGACGGCCGCAAGTCGCTCCACGGCATGCTCGTCCACAACTTCCCCAATATGGGGATCATCAGCGGCCTGAAGCAGGCGGGTATCACGTGGAGCATCACTTTCATGAACCGGCGTCAGGCCGAACATTTTGCGGCGCTGGTCAGATTATGCCTCGACACCGGCGTCGACTTCGATGTCACCGCGGCGGCCGAGCAATCATGGCTCGAGGTCCTCAAAGACAAGGCAATGAAGGATGACACGTTTCTTCGCGAATGCACACCAGGCTATTATAACAACGAAGGCAAGGACCAACGTGACTCGATCTGGCTGAGCAATTACGGCGGCGGTCCATTCGAATATATGGCTGTGCTACGCGACTGGACCGACAGTGATCTCGCGAAGAAGGATCTTTCGTTTACTCCCATGCAGTAATATGATTGATTGTTTGCTTAGTAATGTCGGGTAGCTGATCGGGTGAGAATATATAATAGGAAATGAGGTCCTGTAGGTAACTTGTGAGTTCGCTCGGTGCGCCTCTCTGAGAGGCGCTGGGCGACGGTTTAACGTTGTGCGGGCGGCCTAGTTGGATACAAACCGGTCGCTCGCGACTGGTTCCGGGATTGGGTGTCGGCACCGGTGCCGACGATGCTGCCCCGCCCAAGCGCTAAACCTGCCGAAAACGGGTCTCGCTGCTGTGCCAACGGACTGTGCCAACGCGATGTGTGAGAAGTGTTTCGACGATAGCGGGGACAATGGCTTAGGCCGTCGCAAGACGCGGACGGGAATCCCGTCTCCCCGACCATCGCGTGCCGTACGTCGTTCCGGATGAAGCCGACCGGGGGCGGGCGACAAAGACATTGACGCGGCACTCGCGTTTATCTTAACCAGCACTCGCGCGGTCTTGTCGCACTCCCGGGGATGGAACGATCATGCGGATGGTGTTTGCAGCCGTTGCGGCAGGACTGGTCGCCTTTGGTGCGAGCGCCGGCACGGCGCAGGACGTCGAAGGTCTGGCCAAGAGCCTCGCCGCCGAACCGAAGCCGCAGACTTCGACCTGCCCGAAGAAACTGCCCGACGGATCGTGCCCCGACACCGTCGACACGCGCCAGATGCGCCTGCCCGGCAGTGCGTCGACGGCCGCGTCGAGCGTATCGCGCGCGATCCGCGCCGACATCAGCATGACGTTCGTCAAGGGGTCGGCCGAGCTGACCGCCGCGGCGAAGGCGACGCTCGACCGCTTTGCCAAGTCGCTGGTCAGCGTCGGCAACTATCGTCCCTTCACGGTCGAGGGCCATACCGACCGATCGGGCTCGCGCGAAGTCAATCTGACGCTGAGCAAGGCGCGCGCCGACTCGGTGGTGCAGTATCTCGCCGCCAATGGCGTCGACAAGGGCAAGATGACGGCGAAGGGCTATGGCTTCGACCGGGCTCTGAAGGGGCATTCGCCCGACGACGCCGCGAACCGTCGGGTCGAGGTCAGCGCGTCGTAGGCGCACGACGACCGGGAGGCTGATCGGGGGATCGGGCGGTCGAGAATAATAGCAGCGGGCGGGACAACGGCCAGCCGCGGGGAGCGTGATCGATGGCGGGCGGGTGGCAACGTGGCAGGCGAGGCGCGGTTGCGGCGCTCCTGGCCGGCGCGCTGCCGGTTGCACCTGCAATAGTCGCCGAGCGCGCCGCGGCGCAGGTCGTCGCGCCGGGCGGAACGCCGCCCGCGCCCGCGACGATCAACAACGGCCTGCCGACGTCGCAGGAGGTGCGGCGGCAGGACGAGACGCCGCCACCGCGCGCCGCCGCGGTCACGGTCCGGTCGCGCGGCGCGTTGAGCCCCGGTCCGTGTCCGGCCGCAATCGCCGATTCCAAATTGTCGGCGCCGCTTGCCGGAGTCGATTTCGTCGGACTGGGCGGGACCGACCTCGATCACGGGGTGCGTGCCGCCCTCGCCAGCGTCGGTCGCACCCTCGACGGTTCGCCCCGGCCGATCCGCGCGATCTGCGACATCCGCGACGAGGCCAACGCCGCGCTGGCGCGGGCGCATTACGTCGCGACGATCCGGGTTCCGGAGCAGACGGTCGCCGGGCGGCTGCGGCTGGAGGTCGTCACGGCGCGGATCGTCGGCCTTAGGGTGCGCGGCGATCCCGGCCGATCGGCCAAGCGGGTCGAGGCACTGCTCGACCGGCTGAAGACGATTGATCCACTGAACGAGACCGACGCCGAACGCATCCTGCTGCTCGCGGGCGACATCCCCGGCATCTCGGTCACGCTCGAGCTGCGCCCGGCCCCGTCGGGCAAGCTCGGCGAGGTCGTCGGCGAGATCGCGATCGAACGGGTCCGCGGCGCGGTCTTCGCCAACGTCCAGAATTACGGCTCGACGCAGATCGGCCGCTATTCGGGACTGGTCCGCGGCGAGCTCTACGGGCTGACCGGACTGGCCGACCGGACCTTCCTCGGCGCATTCACCACCGGCGACTTCAAGGAACAGCAGGTCGTCCAGGTCGGTCACGATTTCGAGCCGTTCGCGTCGTCACCGCTGCGGATCGGCGGGCAGTTCACCTATGCCTGGACGCGGCCGACGCTGGTCAACGGCGGCACCTCGCTCGACCTCCGGTCGGAATCGCTGCTGGCGACGCTGTCGGGGTCGTATCCGGTCATCCGGCGGAGCGGCCGCAATCTCCGACTCGACGGCGGCTTCGACCTGATCGAACAGCGCACGCGGAGCAACGGGACGCCGATCAACACCGACAAGCTGCGCGAGTTCTTCCTCCAGGTCGACGGCGACGCGACCGGCCGGGCGGTCGGCGGGCTCGCGCCGCTGTGGCGGGTCGCGGGCGGGGTCGAGGTGCGCAAGGACGTCGCTATCCTGTCGGCGACCAAGCGGGGGCAGGCATCGGGCGGGGCGGTGCCGACCCGTTTCGAGGGCGATCCGCAGGCGTTCATCGCGCGCGCCAACGCGCTGGTCGAGGGCCGCGTCCGCTTCGGGCCGCAGTCGCCGTTCGCCGCCACGGTGTCGGTCGACGCGCGCGGCCAGTACGCCGACCATGCGCTGCTCGCCTTCGACGAGTTCGCCGTCGGCAACCTGACCATCGGCCGCGGCTACGACCCCGGCGCGACGTCGGGCGACCGCGCCTACGGCGCGGCGATGGAGTTCCGTATCGGCAAGCCGCAGCCGTTGTCGCGACGCGACTTCGCCTACGAGCTGATCGGCTTCTACGACATCATCCACATCGACAACCTCGACACCAACATGTTCGAGGCCGACCGGAGCCTGCACAGCGTCGGCGGCGGCGTCCGCGCGACGTGGGGCAGCCATGGGCGGATCGACGTGCTCTACGCGAAGCCGCTCGACCGCGGGCTGGCGATCGACACGGTCAAGCCGCCGGGTCGCCTGCTCGTGTCGCTCACCATCCGCGCGCTGCCGTGGCGTTAGGGAGGCCGTGTCGTGACCAGTCTGCGTAGTCGCCTGTTTCATGGTACCGCCATTGCCGCGCTGGCGCTCATGCCGGCGGCAGCCGGGGCGGCCCCGGCGCTGCCCAACACGGGCGTCGTCGCCAACGGCGCGGTGAACGGCAGCGGCGCAACACTCAGCGGCACGGGCACCGCGGGCGATCCGTTCGTCAATGCCGGTGTCGTCGCGGGCTCGACCAATACCTTCGTCGTCGGCACGGGCGCAGGTGCCGCGGGGCAGAGCGCGATCGTCAACTGGGGCAGCTTCGACATCGGCTCGACCGGGGGGACGAACAACGTCGTCACCTTCACCGGCGCGGGCGACAAGTCGTTCTCCGTCCTCAACCGCGTCACCGGGGCGCTGAACCCGACGACGATCGCCGGGACGCTGTCGGGCAACGCCGCGGCGGCGGCGGGCAGCCGCGGGACGATCTTCGTGATCAACGAGGCGGGCATCTCGTTCGCCAACTCGGCGCAGGTGACCAACCTGACCGGCTTCGTCGCCAGCTCGCTCGGCGTCACCGACGCCGACTTCGCGAATTTTGGCACGGCGGCGGGCGTGAGGTTCACCGGCGCGGGGTCGGCCGCGATCACCGTCGACGCCGACGCCGGCCCGGCCCACGCGACGATCGCACCCGACAGCGTCCTCCTCCTCGTCGCGCCGAGCCTCGCGGTGGGCGGCGGGGCGTTGGGCGCG
>CAHJWT010000034.1 GCA_903643075.1 Sphingomonadaceae bacterium
TCTTCTCGGAACGTCGGCGTCGCGTTCGGAGCGACGATCGTTGCCGCCCGCCCCGCCGCGGGCACCACCGCCGCTCCCGCCAGTGCCGCCGCGCCGCCGAGCCACGTCCGTCGATTGAGCCGCATCGCATTCCCCTTCATTGCTGACCCCGATCCTGCCACGCCGCGCGCGCCACGCAAGGCCCCGCGACGCGCAAGCCACTGGAACAAACCCCGTCCGATCGCCATAGTCGAAGCATGGCCAACATCCAGATCCGCACCTCGCTTGCCGAACCCGAAAGCGACGGTCCGTTCGTCCCCCACCGCCCGGCGCGGCCCGAGAAGAGCGAGGGGGGCAAGCGTTTTACCCTCGTCACCGACTATATGGCGGCGGGCGACCAGCCGGCGGCGATCCAGGAGCTCGTCGCCCAGGCCGAGGCCGGCGACCGCGACCAGGTCCTCCTCGGCGTCACCGGATCGGGCAAGACCTTCACCGCCGCCAAGGTCATCGAAGCGGTCCAGCGACCGGCGCTCGTCCTGGCGCCGAACAAGATCCTCGCCGCCCAGCTTTACGGCGAGTTCAAGAGCTTCTTCCCCGACAACGCCGTCGAATACTTTGTCAGCTACTACGACTACTACCAGCCCGAGGCCTACGTCCCGCGCTCCGACACCTACATCGAGAAGGAATCGTCGGTGAACGAGGCGATCGACCGGATGCGCCACTCGGCGACGCGGTCGCTCCTCGAACGCGACGACGTCATCATCGTCGCGTCGGTATCGTGCCTGTACGGCATCGGCTCGGTCGAGACGTACAGCGCGATGACCTTCTCCCTCAAGAAGGGCATGACCGCCGACCGCCAGGAGATCGTCAGGAAACTCGTTGCGCTCCAGTACAAGCGCAACGACGCCGGCTTCGCCCGCGGCAACTTCCGCGTCCGCGGCGACAGCCTCGAACTCTTCCCGTCGCACTACGAGGACAGCGCTTGGCGGCTCAGCTTCTTCGGCGACGAGATCGAGGCGATCACCGAGTTCGATCCGCTGACCGGCAAGAAGGTCGCCGACCTGACCAGCATCAAGGTCTACGCCAACTCGCACTACGTGACGCCGGGACCGACGCTCAAGCAGGCGAGCGAAGCGATCAAGCACGAGCTGACCGAACGCCTCAAGGAGATGCACGCCGAGGGCAAGCTGCTCGAGGCGCAGCGGCTTGAGCAGCGGACCAACTTCGACCTCGAGATGATCGCCGCCACCGGATCGTGCGCCGGTATCGAGAACTACAGCCGCTTCCTCACCGGCCGCCTCCCCGGCGAGCCGCCGCCGACGCTGTTCGAGTACCTGCCCGAGAACGCCCTCCTGTTCGTCGACGAGAGCCACGTCACCGTACCGCAGATCGGCGGGATGAGCCGCGGCGATCACCGCCGGAAACTGACGCTCGCCGAATACGGCTTCCGCCTGCCGTCGTGCATCGACAACCGCCCCTTGCGCTTCGAGGAATGGGAGGCGATGCGCCCGCAGACGGTGTTCGTCAGCGCGACCCCGGGCAAGTGGGAGATGGAGGCGACCGGCGGCGTCTTCGTCGAGCAGGTCATCCGCCCGACCGGGCTGATCGACCCGCCGATCGAGATCAAGCCGGTCGAGGACCAGGTCGAGGATTGCATCGCCGAAGCGCGCAAGGTCGCCAGCCAAGGCTACCGCACGCTGGTCACGACGCTGACCAAGCGCATGGCCGAGGACCTGACCGAGTTCATGCACGAGGCGGGCCTGCGCGTCCGCTACATGCACAGCGACGTCGAGACGCTTGAGCGCATCGAGCTGATCCGCGACCTCCGCTTGGGCGTCTACGACGTGCTCGTCGGCATCAACCTGTTGCGCGAAGGCCTCGATATCCCCGAATGCGGTCTCGTCGCGATCATGGACGCCGACAAGGAGGGCTTCCTCCGCTCGGAGACTAGCCTGATCCAGACGATCGGCCGTGCCGCGCGCAACGTCGAGGGCCGCGTGATCCTCTACGCCGACCACGTCACCGGCAGCATGGAACGCGCGATGGCCGAGACCGACCGCCGCCGGGCGAAGCAGGAGGACTACAACGCCGCCCACGGCATCACCCCGACGACGATCAAGCGCAATATCAGCGACGTCCTCGCCGACGTGTCGATGCGCGACGGGCTGACCGTCGACACCGGCGACGACGAGACTCCCAACCTCGTCGGCCACAACCTCAAGGCCTATATCGCCGACCTCGAAAAGCAGATGCACAAGGCGGCGAGCGACCTCGACTTCGAAGTCGCCGCCGCCGTCCGCGACCAGATCCGGCGGCTGGAGGCCGACGACCTCGGCCTGCCGCCGAACGCGGGCAGCGCCGCCCCGGTCAGGGGCCGCGCGGTCGGCGGCGCGCCGGGCACGCGGACGACGCGGTTTGCCAAGGCGAAGGCACTGAAGAGCACGCGGCGGGGGGCTGGCGGGGGAAGGCGGTAGTCGTCGGACGCGGCGACCGCTCGGCTGCGCGATTAGGGAGAAGCGCGACCAACCGGCTATCCGGCGTAGTCGCGAGCCTGCTGCCGGATATTACCGGCTCGGTCGCGCTGCGTCGCAGCGAAGAGGAAGGCGGCACCGGCGGCGCTGGCGCGGCCGATGACCGTCACCTCGCCGCGCCAATCGACATCGAACACCGCGAACCCGTCCCTGTCGTGGGCGACCCATAGGCCGATGTCCCACCGGCCGACCTTCGGCTTGACGATCTCTCCCGGCTCAAGGCCGAAGGCCCGTAAGGCATCCACCAGATCGGCGCCGGCCGCGAGCCCAGATATCTGCCGGCGCAGATCATCGTCGGCCGCCATGACGCACAGGACCGTTAGCGCCGTCTCGCCGCTCAACCGGATGCGCAGGTCGCCCATGGCGAAGACGGCGTTCAATCCCTCGCTATCATCGATTCCACAGGTCACGACATAGCGAGCCGACGCCATAGGAGAGGCCGTCATGACGTAGGCGTAGTCGTTCGGCGACAGCCCGTGCGCCGCAAGGAACCGCTCGGCCTGTTGCAGCGATGCCCTTCGCGCGGTGCTGATGCCGGACCATTCTTCGATCATCAATTCCGACCCAGATAGCCTTCGTCGATTGCCGTTACTACTCCCATCGCTCGCCGGCACCTGGGGGATCGGCTACGGTCGGCCCGCCGATATCGCTTTCGGGTGATCACGGGGCGACAAACGACGAGATGGCTGCCTGATAATACGTCGGTCAGGTCAGACACCAACTTATCTAGGCGTCAGACAATAATTATGGTCATCGAGGGTAAAACTTTACACATAGTGAATATATATTTTCATATTAATATCACGCGCATCTCGTTTATCTCGATCGTGCCCCAGTCGTGGGTGGTTGCCAGGTCGGGCCCGACACCAAGCCACCTCTCGTTCACGGCCTTGCGGTCGGCCTCGGACTGGTCGCTAATCGCCGCCCATCCCCTCACGTATGGGCGTCGTGACTGGATTGTCATCGACCTCAGTCAATCACGTAGGATCGTCAAAGCGATCAGCCAAGCATCGGATCGCATATCGATATTGATAATACTCCTATCTGGAGCCGCGTATCGACCAACAGTTTCGAAATCCGCGCTAGCCAATTGGTCGAGCACCGTCGGTATGCTGCTGTTCCGTGGTAGAACGACCGATCCGATCGTCAGCGATCCGTCGTCAAGATTGATCATGTACTCACCTCAACGGAATAGGATTGCCGACCGGCATAAGCGATGAATAATCTTCCATAGCTGTTGCTGAAGCCCGCCGGCCCCGTATTGCGTGAGTGGAATCTGCCTCGAATGGTCGCTGCACGTCGCCCGGCCCTGCCCGGTCATTGTCGCGACGCGGCCGTTGATCTTGACGTTGGTCGACCCGCGGACGAGGTGCCCGGTCACCGGCCCCATCGACGCGCCGCCGATGTTCATCCCCGACAGGCCGCCGAACGAGGTCCGCAGCGCCGCTAGCGCTGCTGGTGCGTCGGCGCTCATAAATGCGGGACGTTCGGGCCGACATCTCTAGCCGATGCGCGTCCATCGCGATCCTGTTCATCTCTTCGCGGTCTATCGCCAAATCATCGGACCAGATTGCGCCGATATCAATGCGTCCCTGAGGCAGGTCGGCTAAGGCTCTCAAAATAGGACGCGATGTATTGGCGATTTTCGCTATCCCTCACCATGCGTAGATCGTTATAATTTTGACCAATCAATTTCAGACTCGATCTTAGATATGTAAGTTTCGGCTCGACCACCAGCGATAATCTACCAGAAAGATGGTCGATTACCAATTTTAGCATGGCGAGTATGTCCTCGAGATCAGCCATCTCCAGTTTCCGCGGTTCCATGAAGTTCGTATCGGTGGGGAGGCCGTTGCCGCATGGCGACAGCCAAATCTGCTCGCTGTTCCCGGGAAGCATCATGCCCGGCACGCTGGCATGCTGCGGAGCTGCCGGCCCGATCCAGCCGCGCAAATTGATCGGGTCGGCCTCGACGTAGTCGCCGTCCCCATTCCAGCCATTCTTGACGGCCGCACCGCCCCGCCAGCTCTCTTCCGTCGTCGGCGTCGGCCTGCCAAAACGATCGGTCTCGATTGCTAGTTATGCAGTGGCTGCAGCCCGATTACGCTCGAGCGATCATCTTGCCGTCACGCGAACATATTCCAGCATGGCATAAGCGGCGTCGCAAAAGGCCATATCGATCGGTTCGACCTCCTTAGCGCACATCAAACCCAAATTCTGATCGTCGTACGTTTGTTTCGAAATGAATCCACGATCATAGAATTCCTTAGAAATCTGATCCAGCTCGGTCTTGCCGGCTCGATAGTAACGATTATCGGGATGGTTTGATAAACGCTCTTCCACCAAAGATCTGAAATTCTCGATTGGGTTCATTGTCATGGGCCTTTGAACATTGACGGATCGGGAACGAAATACTGCGTCCCCCCACCTTCGGTTTGAACGGGCGTGCCAGGCGTCGACCAAGTGTCCTGAACCGGCGCTGCTGTCGATTGAAGGGCCGGAACGTCCCGTGTCGCCGCGTAGGGCGTCTGTACCTTGGGCACAACGCCAGTCCCGGGGACGTCGGCGTCAGGCGCGATGCCCAGTCGGGTTGGTGTTTCCGACGCGGGAGCGAAATAGTTTCCAGTCGACCGCCCCGGCGTCTGCCACTGGCTCAACGGCGTACCCTCGGGAATGGTCACGGGTCGGACGGATTGATTGAAATCAATGCCTTTGCGATGCCCATCGATCCGCGATTGCGGCCATCCCTGCTTTGCATAGAAGTCCTGCGCGATGCCCTGTCGCTCGGCAACGACGGCAGCGCTCGATCCGATACCGTAACGAGCGTCGGCGGCGATGGCACCACGTGTGCCCGCTGCACCACCTAGCATCCCGCCGAGAAACTGGCCGCCGGCCTCCATCGAGCGGATGCCGGTCTCGCTCATGCCCATGGCGCGGCCGAGCGCAGCGCCCGCCTTGCCGCCGTATTCCCCGCCGAAATAGCCCGCGACGCCGCCGCCGATCGTCGCCGCGACGCCGACCGTGGCGATCGCGTAGGGCAGCGCCATGACCGCGCCGGCGATGCCCAGCGCCTGCAGCCCGGTCACCGCCCATACCGGGCCCTCGGGCGAGACGACGACGTTGGGATCGGCCACGGTCGGGCCGCCGATGTTGACGTCGGGCGAGCACGGCGCGACGACGAGCGCGCTGCAGCCGAGCTTCTCGCCGACCTGCGTCAGTTTGTCAGCGCTCGGCTGCACGCAGCGGCGGGAAGGCAACGCGGACACCACCGCTGAGCTCAGAGATCAGCTTATCGCCACGCGCTCTTGGCAGACTACGGTGTCGATTCAGGTTTGAGCGAAGCGAGCTATGCGGGCCGATAAGTTTTTCGCCTCCGCGCGCTGCCAACCTGCTAAATAAACAGCCACACCGCTGAGATTTTCTGATCGCGCTTCTATCGAGATTTCTCCGTGGGTATCGACGCTGAAGCAGACAAAACCGTCATCATCGGGCGCGAGGAAGGTGCCAGTCGTCCAACCGGCAACCTTAGGCTTCATGACCTCGGGTTCGATCTTTAATTGTGACAGCACCGATTGCCCCGAGATAGGGTCAGGGGCAGCCGGACGCGCCCCACCTTCAAATACCTCCGCCATAAAAAATAGTGCGTTGTCGAGCCCTGTGGTAAAGCTAATTGGATCAGAACCGGCTACGACTTGAACGTCAGTTATATAACTATGTAGACCAAAATTTTTGGCCTTGTAGACCGCAATAAATATCGTCCCTTGACTTAATTGTGGTGCGACGCTATACTTGTCCGGCATTGTGCCAACGCTATCAAGAAAGCGCTGGTATTGCGCTAGGGCGCGCTGATATCGATTGCGAAGGAAGGGTGCGATTTCGATCATTGTGGCCCATCCTTCAGATATCCATCGCGCTTGGCCATTCCGACGTTGTAGCGGTCCGGTCCGCCGTCAGGATCGACCAGGCGATACTGTGTGCCTTCGCCCGGTTGATCGAACCACGGCGAAATCTTCGATTGTTCGACGGTAAGCGGCTTATCCACGACGTAGCGGGTGGGTTCAACGTCTGGTTGGGCGGGAAGCGCCCGAGCTTCAAACGGTTCGCCGGCCGGCGACATATAGCTTCCTGTTTCCGCTCCGTACCGATCTAGCAGAGTGCCTGTTGGAAGAGTAGTCTGGACCGGATCGCCGATGCCGCCGTTGTTGGGCGGCCACCACGTCGATCCGTCAGGCTTTTTCCACCCGACAGCCTTCGCCGCGGCATGTTCAGCCTGAAAGTCGGGTGGCATACGTTCGAGCGCAGTCGCGGGCGTTGCGCTTGCGCCCGCACCCATCCCCGCGAGCGCCCCCTCGCCCGCCTGGACCCCCTTCACCCCCGCCACCCCGCCTGCAAAGCCGCCCAGGAACTGGCCGCCGGCTTGCATCGAGCGGATGCCGGTCTCGCTCATGCCCATGGCGCGGCCGAGCGCAGCGCCTGCCTTGCCGCCGTACTCGCCGCCGAAGTAACCCGCGACGCCGCCGCCGATCGTCGCCGCGACGCCGACCGTGGCGATGGCGTAGGGCAACGCCATGATCGCGCCGGCGATGCCCAGCGCCTGCAGCCCGGTCACCGCCCACGCCGGCACTTCAGGCGAGACGACGACGTTGGGATCGGCCGCGGTCGGGCCGCCGATGTTGACGTCGGGCGAGCACGGCGCGACGACCAGCGCGCTGCAGCCGAGCTTCTCGCCGATCCGTCCCGCCGGCAGGCCGTTGATCTTGACCGTCGCCGCGCCCGTCGCGAGCGGGATCTGTCCCGAGTGATCGTCGCACGTCGCCTGGCCCTGCTCGGTCATCGTCGCGAAGCGGCCGTTGATCTTGACGTTGGTCGACCCACGGACAAGGTGGCCGGTCACCGGCCCCATCGACGCGCCGCCGATGTTCATCCCCGACAGGCCGCCGAACGAGGTCAGCCCCGCCGCCCCGCCGACTGCGGCGACGACGGCGAGCGCCGCGCCGCCGGTGGCGATCGTCGCGCCGACCAGCACCGCGCCCGCCGCCAGCCCGATCAGCGCGCCGACGATCATGCCGGTACCGGCGTTGCTGTGGGCGATCGGGTCGCCGACCCGCGCCGCCGGCTTGCCGCCGCTCACGGGTGGGCCGCGCCGGGACGGAGTCGCCGCATCGACTCAGTCGTTCGCCGAGGTATCGATGCGCAGCGCCGCCAGCTGGCGGTTGAACAGGTCGCGGTGCGTCTCGAAGTCGTCCGCCGCCGCTGACGCGGTGAAGGTGACGACGACGCCCTCGCCCGCGTCGATGAACACCACTTCCTGCCGCAGCGGGGCCGCCGCCGAGGTCCAGGTGAAGGCGAGGCGGACTGCCGCCCGCTCGCCGAGCCGGCCGGACTGCGGCTCGTCGCCGGTGTAGCGCGGCAGGCTGTCGCGGAAGACGCGCGCCTGGCGGTCGGCGTAGGCGGCGAAGCTCTCGTCGGCGAGCAGGGCGTCGCGGGCGACGACGATATTCGGGGCCAGCGCCCGGTCGGCATCGGGCGGTGCGCTGTGAACGACCATCGTCTTGTCGAGCCAGCCCGGTGGGGGCGGCAACGTCGCGACCACCGTCATGTCGCCCTCCCTGCTACGCCCCTTCATAGACCGGCGCGCGGCAAAGTGAAGGCGGCATCGCCCGGTCCTCGCGCCACCGCGCGGGGTCACGCCGCCGGCCGTGCCGCCGTGTCGGGGGCGTCGGCATCCTCCCCCTCGATCCGCGCGACGCTCACCACTTGCTCGCCGTCGGCGACGTCGAACAGCCTTACCCCCTGCGCGGCGCGGCCCATGACCCGGATCTCGCCCGCCGTCGTCCGGATCAGCTTGCCCTGGTCGGTGACGAGCATGATCTCGTCGGCGTCGGTCGCGGGGAAGCTGGCGACGACGGTGCCATTGCGTTCGGAGTCGGCGATCGTCGCGATGCCCATGCCGCCGCGGCCCGACTGGCGGTACTCGAACGCGCTCGTCCGTTTGCCGAAGCCGTTCGAGGTCACGGTCAAGATGAACTCCTCGGCGGCGGCGAACTCGGCCATGCGCGTCTCGGACAGGATGCGCGGCTGCGGGTCGGGCTTCCACTCGGCCGCCTTGAGGTAGTCGTCGCGCTCCTGCGTCGTCGCGTCGAACGGCTTGAGGACCGACATCGACATGACCGCGTCGCCCTTGCCCAGCGCGATGCCGCGGACCCCGGTCGAGGTGCGGCTGACGAACTCGCGGACGTCGTCGGCGGCGAAGCGGATCGCCTTGCGGTTCCGCGTGACGAGCAGGACGTCGTCGCGCTCGTCGCACAGCGCGACGCCGATCAGGCGGTCGTCGTCGCCGTCGTCGAAGCGGATGGCGAGCTTGCCGGCGGCGTTGATGCTGGCGAAGGCGTCCATGCTGTTGCGCCGGACCGAGCCGTGCGCGGTGGCGAACATGACGTGGAGCCGCCCCCACGCCGTCTCATCCTCGGGCAACGGCAGGACGGTGGTGATCGTTTCGTCGTCGGCGAGCGGGAGCAGCTGCTTGAAGAAGCGCCCCTTCGCCTGGGGCGATCCCGCCGGCAGGCGCCATACCTTGAGGCGGTAGACCTTGCCGGCGGACGAGAAGAACAGCACCGGCGTGTGCGTCGAGGTGACGAACAGATTGGTGACGGCGTCCTCGTCCTTGGTCGCCATGCCCGACCGGCCCTTGCCGCCGCGCTTCTGCGCGCGGTAGTCGGCCAAGGGCACGCGCTTGATGTAGCCAGCCATCGTCACGGTGACGACCATGTCCTCGCGGACGATCAGGTCCTCGTCGTCGATGTCGTCGCCGGCGGTGACGATCTCGGTCCGGCGCTTGGTGACGTACGGCTGCGCCCCGTCGAGCTCGGCGCGGAGGACGGCGTAGAGCCGCGCCCGGTCGCGCAGGATCTCGAGCAGGTCGACGATCGATGCCGCGATGTCCTTCAGCTCGTCGCCGATCTCGTCACGGCCGAGCGCGGTCAGCTTCTGCAGGCGGAGGTCGAGGATCGCCTTCACCTGGAGGTCGTCGAGCCGGTACGGCCCCGCGCCGCCGGCGGCATCGGCGACGAGGTCGCCGCCCTCCTCGATCAGGCGCAGGTACGGCGCGATCTCGGTGCGGTCCCAGTCGCGGTCGAGCAGCGCGGCGCGCGCCTCGGCCGGCGACGCGCTGCCGCGGATGATGCGGACGACCTCGTCGAGGTTGGCGACCGCGACGACGAGACCGATGAGGATGTGCGCCCGGTCGCGCGCCTTGCCGAGGCGGTGCTTCGACCGACGGGTGATGACCTCCTCGCGGAACTTGACGAACGCCTCGATCACGTCGCGGAGATTGAGCAGCTCGGGCCGCCCCCCGCGGATCGCGAGCAAATTGACCGCGAACGACGACTGCGCAGGGGTGAAGCGGTAGACTTGGTTGAGGACGACGTCGGCGTTGGCGTCGCGGCGCAGGTCCATGACGACGCGGACGCCCTCGCGGCTGCTCTCGTCGCGCAGTTCGACGACGCCCTCGATCCGCTTGTCGCGGACCGCCTCGGCGATCTTCTCGACAAGCGCGATCTTGCCCTGCTGGTAGGGAATTTCGGTCAGAACTAAGCTGCGCCGGTCGCCGCGGCCTTCCTCGACGGTCGCGCGGGCGCGCATGATCACGCTGCCGCGCCCGGTCGCGTACGCCTGGCGGATGCCGCCGGTGCCGAGCATCAGCGCGCCGGTCGGGAAGTCGGGCCCGGGGATGTGCGCCATCAGCCCGTCGACGTCGATGCCGGGGTCGTCGAGATACGCGCGCACCGCGTCGATCACCTCGCCGAGGTTGTGCGGCGGGATGTTGGTCGCCATGCCGACCGCGATGCCGCCCGCGCCGTTGACCAGCAGGTTGGGGAAACGCGCGGGCAGGACCGCCGGCTCGTGCTCCGACCCATCGTAGTTGGGCGTGAAGTCGACCGTGTCCTCGTCGATGTCGGTGAGGAGCTCGTCGGCGACCCGGGCGAGGCGCGCCTCGGTATACCGCATCGCCGCCGGCGCGTCGGGGTCCATCGACCCGAAGTTGCCCTGCCCGTCGATCAGGGGGACGCGCATCGCCCAGTCCTGCGCCATGCGGACGAGCGCGTCGTAGATGCTGCTGTCGCCGTGCGGGTGGTACTTGCCCATCACGTCGCCGACGATGCGCGCCGACTTGCGGTACGCCTTGCCGGCGGTGAAGCCGCTCTCGTGCGCGCCCCACAGGATGCGGCGATGGACCGGCTTCAGCCCGTCGCGGACGTCGGGCAGCGCGCGGGCGACGATGACCGACATCGCATAGTCGAGGAAGCTCGTCCGCATCTCGCTGACGATCGAGATCGGCTGGATGTCGGGCTCGCGCGGGGGCGCGGCGGTGGGGTCGGCCAAGGGGGATTACCTGTCGGAACGCGGAGTTCGCGGGAACGTCATATCTAACGGCCATTGCCGCGAAACGCCAGTAAAACGGCCACTCGGCCACTTTGGCACGGAGCCGCCGCGTGGTATCACATGCCATGCGTCTTGCCGTCGTCGCCGCTGCCCTCGCGCTCGCCGCCCCTGCCGCGTCGCGCTCTGTGCTGGTCGCGGCGACACTCATCACCGGTGCCCCGAACGGCGCGACGGCCTATCGCATCCGCTACCGGACGACGTCGGGGACTGGGGCCGCCGTCGTCGCCAGCGGTCTCGTCGTCGTTCCCGCCGGTGCAGCCCCAAGCGACGGACGCGACGTCGTCGCGTGGACCCACGGGACGACCGGGGTCGCCGACGCCTGCGCGCCGTCGGCCAACGACTGGCGGTTCGGCATCATCGCCGGGCTCGCGGGCCTCCTCGACCGCGGCTACGTCGTCGTCGCGCCCGACTATGCGGGGCTCGGCGAGCCGGCAGCGCACCCATTCCTGATCGGGCCCGACACGGCGCGGGCTGTGCTCGACGCGGTCCGGGCGGTCGCCGACGTGCCGGGCGCGCGGCCGAGCCGCCGCTTCGTCGTCTGGGGTGAATCGCAGGGCGGTCACGCGGCGCTGTGGACCGGACAGCTCGCGCGGACCTACGCGCCCGACCTGGCGCTGCTCGGCGTCGCCGCGGCGGCTCCGGCGACCGACCTCGTCGCCAACATCACGGGCGCGAAGAACGCGGCAGTCCGCGCGCTGATGACGACCTACGCCGGGACGACGTGGTCGGAGATCTACCGCATCCCCTTGTCGACCATCGCCCGCCCCGCCGGGGTCGACCTGATGCACCGGCTGGCGCGGAACTGCGTCACGCTCGACGGCTTCCGCCTCGGGACGAAGATCGGGCTGGCGCGGATGACCTATGTCCTGCGCAACGTCGATCTCGCCGCGTCGCCGCAGTGGGGACCGCTGATGCGCGCCAACTCGGTCGCGCCGACGCCGCTCGGGGTGCCGCTGCTCGTCGCGCAGGGGTCGGCCGACATGATCATCGATCCCGCGGTCACCCGCCGCTTCGCCGACCGCATGTGCGCCGCCGGCCAGCCGCTGCGCTTCATCACCGTCGCCGGCGGCGACCACGTCACCATCGCCAAGCGGACGGCGACGACGACGATCGACTGGATCGGCGACCGCTTTGCCGGCCGCCCGGCCCCGAACGATTGCCCCCTACCGAGCTGACCGAGCACCAGCGGCGATGCGACGCGCGCGGGGAACCGCGCCGATAAGGCCCGGTTGACGGATGCCGGGTGTCCGGCCGGGAACCGTCGATGTCCACGCCGCGCCTCAAGCCCCTGTCCGACCAGGTCGTCGTCGTCACCGGCGCGTCGAGCGGGATCGGCCGCGCCACCGCCGAGGCGGCGCTCGCCGCCGGAGCCCGGGTGGTGGTGACGGCGCGCAACGAGGCGGCGCTCGCCGAGGTCGCCGCGCTGGCCCCCGACCGGACCGAGGTCATCGTCGCCGACCTCGCCGACGACGACGCCACCGACCGCATCGCCGCCGCCGCGATCCAGCGCTTCGGCGGGTTCGACACGTGGGTCAACAACGCCGCCGCGGCGAGCATCGGCCGCGTCGCCGACACCCCGCTCGCCGACCAGCGCCGCGCGTTCGACGTCGGCTACTGGGGGACAGTGCGCGGCTCGTTGACGGCGCTTGCCCACCTGCGCGACCGCGGCGGGGCGATCGTCAACCTCGGCAGCATCGAATCCGACCGCGCCGTCATCCTCCAGGCGACGTACAGTGCGATGAAACACGCGGTGAAGGGCTTCACCGACGCCTTCCGCACCGAGGTCGAGGCGGACGACCTGCCGGTGAGCGTCACGCTGATCAAGCCGGCGGCGATCCACACCCCCTTCCCCGAACACGCGCGCAACGTCACCGGCCACCCGGTCACCCTGCCACCGGTCATCTACGCGCCGACGCTCGTCGCGCGCGCGATCCTGTTCGCCGCCGCCAACCCGCGGCGGACGCTCAGCATTGGCGGTACCGGTGTCGCCGCGACGCTCGCCGCGCAGCACTTCCCGCGCCTGACCGATCTGATCCTCGAGCGCTTCGGCGAAGCGTTGCAGACATTCGACCGGCCGGCTCCGGCGGATCGCGCCGACAACCTGTGGGAGGCACGGGCCGACGCAGTCGACAGCGCGCAGGACGTGTATGTCCGAACGCACAGCCTGTGGCTTGAGGCGCAGCTCCGGCCTGGCGCCGCCGCGCTGGGCGTCGCCGCGGCGGGATTTGCCGGCCTGGCTACACGCGCCATGACACGGCGACGCTGATCGCGGCGCGCGGTGCCGGTACCACCGACTGGCGACGCGTGCCATTGGAAGTGCGACGACCGGATTGGTATCATTCAAATCCAGTGCCATCCCGGCGCAGGCCGGAACCCATGACCTCGAACCTGCAAGTTCATGGGTCCCGGCCTGCGCCGGGATAACCTGTATTGCGGGGGGAATGGCCAGTCTCATCCCCCTACTTGTTCTTGGATCAGCCACACCCTTCGAACATCGGGGACAGCGGGGCGATAACCGCTGTCCTACACGCCGGTTGCCGATGTAACATCGACCAATGTCGCCGCAACCGCCCTCCATCTTAACCATCCGGTCGGTCACAGAGAACCGCAGCGGTAACCGCCCAACCCCTGCGTGGCGTCACCTTCGTCAACTTTGGAAGAATATTACGCGGGTAGCTGGTTCGTCCGTATCGCCACGGCCGCATCGATCCGCCATTGGCGCGGGGCGTCGCCGATGACCGTCGAGCCCATCCATGTCATCGGCGGCGGCCTCGCCGGCTCGGAAGCCGCGTGGCAGTGTGCGCGGGCCGGGGTGCCAGTCGTGCTCCACGAGATGCGTGGGGTCGAGGGCACGGCGGCGCACCACACCGACCATCTCGCCGAACTCGTCTGCTCGAATAGCTTCCGCTCCGACGACGCCGAGCACAACGCCGTCGGCCTGATCCACGCCGAGATGCGCGCGCTCGGCTCGCTGATCCTGCGCCACGCCGACGCGGCGCGCGTGCCGGCGGGGTCGGCGCTCGCCGTCGACCGCGACGCCTTCGCTGCCGGGGTGACCGCCGCAATCCTGGCCGAGCCGCTGATCGAGGTCCGGCGCGAGCGGATCGACGCGCCGCCGCCCGAGTGGGCGAGCGTGATCGTCGCCACCGGGCCGCTGACCGCCGGACCGCTTGCCGGGTGGATCGCCGACCGGACCGGCGAGGACGCCCTCGCCTTCTTCGACGCGATCGCGCCGATCGTCCATTTCGACTCGATCGACCGCGACGTCGCGTGGTTCCAGTCGCGCTGGGACAAGGGTGATTCACGCGACTACCTCAACTGCCCGCTCGACCGCGCGCAGTACGAGGCGTTCGTCGACGCCCTCCTTGCCGGCGGCAAGACCGAGTTCAAGCAGTGGGAGGGTACGCCGTACTTCGACGGCTGCATGCCGATCGAGGTCATGGCCGAGCGCGGCCGCGACACGCCGCGCTTTGGGCCGATGAAGCCGGTCGGGCTGACCGACCCGCGCACCGGCCGGCGGGCGTGGGCGGTGGTCCAACTGCGTCAGGACAATGCGCTCGGCACGCTGTGGAACATCGTCGGCTTCCAGACCAAACTGAAGCACGCCGAGCAAATCCGCGTCTTCCGCACGATCCCGGGGCTCGAACGCGCCGAGTTCGCGCGGTTGGGGGGCCTGCACTGCAACACCTTCATCAAGTCGCCGGTGCTCCTCGACGACCGGCTGCGGCTGAAGGCCGAACCGCGGGTCCGCTTCGCCGGCCAGATTACCGGCTGCGAGGGCTATGTCGAAAGCGCCGCCGTCGGGCTGATCGCGGGGCGGCTGGCGGCGGCGGCGGCACGCGGCGAGACGCTCGCCACGCCGCCGCCGACGACGGCGATCGGCGCGCTCCTCGCCCACATCACGGGCGGCGGCGCGGCCGACACCTTCCAGCCGATGAACGTCAACTTCGGGCTGTTCCCGCCGCTCGACGCGAGCGTGGCAAAGGCGGAGCGCAAGCCGGCGCTGGCGGCGCGGGCGCGGGCCGATCTGGCGGGGTGGATGGCCGCGTCTACCCTCCCGCTTGCGGGAGGAGCCGGGGTGGGTGCGGCTGACCGTCGTCGCGACAAGCCGGCCATCACGGCAGCTTTCCCGCCCCAGCGAGAGGGGAGGCTTACGGCTCCTCCCGCTCCTCCGTCGCCGCCGGAGCCGCCGTCCCCGGCGGACACACCGCCTTCGTCCGCGGTTTGCGCTTGACGGCGGTGGTCGCGAACTCCTCGGCGGTCAGCTTGCCGTCGTGCTTCGCGTCGGCGGCGTCAAACTTGGCGATCGCCTTGACCGAATATTCGTCGAAACTGAGTTTGCCGTCGTGATCGGTGTCGAGCTTGGCGAAGGCCTTCCGGCGCGCGGCGAGATACTCATCGCGGCTGATCGCGCCGTCCTTGTCCTTGTCGTAGCGCTTGAAGCGCTTCGCCTCGCGGTCGGCCGGGGTAACATCGGACGCGGGAGCGACCAGCGGCGCGTCGGCCGGGGCGGCGGTGCTCGGCGACTGCGCCGCGGCGGGGCTGGCGAACGGCAGGCGATGCGCCGCCGGCGTCTGCCGCCACAACGCCGCCGCCAGCACCACGAGCGCAACGACGACGGTCGCCGCCAGCCACTTCGGAACGATCATCGCCTGCCCCCGCCCACCACGACGGCGATCCTAGCCGCGTCGCGCCCGGCTTGTCAGTTGCCGACGGGTTAACGCCCAGTGGCGACGCGCCACAGCAGCCGCGCCTGCCGCCCGGCACTCCCCGGAGCCGCGACGTGGCGGTTGCCGAGCGCCCGCGCGATGTCGGCGACGGCGAGGTCGGCGAGCGCCGCGAGCGGCCGCAG
>CAHJWT010000035.1 GCA_903643075.1 Sphingomonadaceae bacterium
TCGGCCCCGACGACGCGGCGGCGGCGGCACGGCTGATCGCCGGCGCGGTCCATGACGTCGCGCCGGGGACCGGCTTCGACCTCGTCCTCGGCCGCCGTCCGACGCGGACCGTCCCGCGGCCGCTCGACGACCTCGGCTTTCGCGCCGCGTTCGATCTTCGCCTCGAAGTCGCGCGGGTCGACGGCGCACTGACGCTGAAGCGCGTCCCGATCGCGGTCGACGACACCCCGCTTCGCGTCACCGGCACCGTCGGCGGCAACCTCGTCCGCGCCGTCCGCGACGCCGGGGTCCCCGCCGCCCAGGCCGCCGAGTATCGCCAGAACCTGGCCTATGTCGTCGACCTCCAGCGCCAGGTCGGCCGCCACGACCGCTTCGACCTGATCCTCGCCCACCGCCACGCCGCGACCGGCGAGAACGAGACCGGCGACCTGCTCTACGCCGCGCTCCGCCCCGAACGCGGCGATCCGGTCGAGCTCCTCCGCTGGACCTACGGCGGCCGTCCGATGTTCTTCCGCGCCAACGGCGAGAGCGCGCGCAAGGGGCTAATGAAGACGCCGGTCGACGGCGCGCACGAGACGAGCGGCTTCGGGATGCGCCTCCACCCGATCCTCGGCTATTCGCGCCTCCACCAGGGGGTCGACTTCGGCGCGCCGACGGGGTCGCCGATCATGGCGGCGGCGGCGGGCAAGGTCACCTTTGCCGGCTGGCACGGCGGCCACGGCAATTATATGCAGGTGCTCCACCGCCCCGGACTGATGACCGCGTACGGCCACATGAGCCGCTTCGCGGTCAAGCCGGGGACGGTCGTCGCGCAGGGGCAGGTGATCGGCTTCGTCGGCTCGACCGGCCTGTCGACCGGGCCGCACCTCCACTACGAGGTCTGGGTCAACAATCAGCCGGTCGACCCGACCAACATCAAGTTCACCGGCGGCACGACGCTGTCGGGCGGCGAATTGGCGAAGTTCGCGGCCGAGATGGCGCGGCTGCGGACGCTCAAGTCGGCGGGGATCGAGGTGGCGAGCGCCGACGAGCCAAAGGCGCGTCGCCGGGGGTGAGCGCCGTGACGATCGCCCGTGACGCGCGCGTCACGGCAGCCGCGCCCTATACCGGCGGCTGTCTGTGCCGCGCGATCCGCTACGTCGCGCACGGTGAGCCGTCGCTGACCGGCCTGTGCTTCTGCGCCGACTGCCGCAAGGCGTCGGGATCGGGGTTCATTCCCTTCATGGGCTTCCCCGCCGACCGCGTCGCCTTCACCGGCGCGACGCTTCGCCATGAAGCGACGTCATGGCGCGGCACCCCGGCGGTCCGCAACTCGTGTCCGACCTGCGGCGGCCTCGTCTTCGGCGGCATCGCCGGGGTCGATGTCAGCCACACGATCTATGCCGGATCGCTCGACGATGCGACGCGGTTCGTGCCGCGTATCGCCATCTTCACCCGTGACCGGCCGGAGTGGGCGCTGTTGCCGGACGGGGTTACGGCTTTCGCGACGATGCCGGGCTGATGCCCCGCGCGCAGCGCTGTCCTACACTACCGCGGTTGTGTATGGTCGTGCTACCGAGTCGCCAGCGGACGCTGTCCGTTCTTTCTAATAGCGATCGTGGAATCACGAAATTGTGGCAGATGCCGGCGCGAGCCACTCGGGCTGCCAGCCGCTGGCCGAGGCATATCGAAAAACGGTCGTGGGCGCTTACTTCGCTTATTTGTTAAGTTCTGTTAATCTTTCCCAGCGGACGAAGATCGCGGTCGGGAGCAGTCGGCCGCGCGCCTCCTCGCGGATCGTCATCTCGCCGGCGATGATCGTCCCGCCGAGGCCGGCAAACGCTTCCGCCGCCAGCGCGCCGATCGCCACCGCCGACAGGCGGATGGCGTAGACGGTGAGGACGAGGAAGGCCGACCCGTCGGCAAGCAGGCTCTGCGCCAGCATCAGCAGCTCGGGCAGGTCGCGGTACAGCTCCCATATCTCGCCGTCGGGGCCGCGTCCGTACTTCGGCGGGTCGAGGATGATCCCGGCATAGCGCCGCCCCCGCCGGACCTCGCGGCGGAGGAACTTGAGGGCGTCGTCCACCACCCAGCGGATCGGGGTGTCGCCAAGACCGCACAAGCGCTGATTTGCCGCCGCTGCCGCCACCGCCTTCTTCGATGCGTCGACGTGCGTCACCCCCGCTCCCGCCGCGGCGCAGACGAGGCTGCCGACGCCGGTGTAGCCGAAGACGTTGAGCACTTCGCGGCCCGGCCCGCACCGCGCCGTCATCCAGTCCCAGTGGCACGCCATGTCGGGGAAGAAGCCGAGGTGGCGGAACGGCGTGTTGGTCGCCGCGAAGCGGACCTTGCCGTACGCCAGCGGCCACGACGGCGGCACCGCTGGCGCCAGCGTCCACCGCCCGCCGCCGTCGTCGTCGGATCCGCCGACGAACTCGCCGTCGGCCGCCCAGTCGGTGCTTGCCGGAGACCACAGCGCCTGCGGCTCGGGGCGGATGAAGCGGTACGGGCCGTAGCGTTCGAGTTTGCGGCCGTGACCCGCGTCGATCAGGCCGTAATCGGCCCACGGCTCGGCGGTGAGGACGGTCAGGTCCACCTAGGCGGCGCGGCGCACCGCTGCCGCGCCGACATCGGCCACCGCGTAGGGGCCGGCGACGAGCCGCCCGGCGGCGGCGCGGACGTGGTCGAGGTCGACCGCATCGATCCGCGCGACCAGTTCGGCCGGCGTCTGCAGCCGGCCGTGGGCGAGAAGCTGGCGGGCAAGAAACTCGGCCCAGCCACCGGGCGCCTCGAGGCTCATCAGCAGCCCGGCGCGGACCTGCGCCTTGGCGCGCGCCAGCTCGGCCGGCGACAGTGTCGCCGCGGTCGTCGCCAGCACGTCGACGGCAAGGTCCCACGCCCGCGCCGCGTCCTTCTTGGCGGTGGCGAGATAGACCGAGAACAGCCCGGCGTCGGCGTACGGCGTCGTGCTGGCATAGACGCTGTAGGCGAGGCCGCGCTCCTCGCGCAGCTCCTGGAACAGCCGCGACGACGCCCCGCCGCCCGCTGCCATGACGAACAGTGCGACCGCGTCGTAGTCGGGGTGGTGATGCCCCGGCGCGGATGCGCCCAGCGTCAGGTGCGCCTGCTCGAACTTGCGCCGGTCGTGGACCACGCCGGGTGCGAAGGCGGCGGGGACAAAGGCGGGACGGGTGCCGGCGGCAAGGTCGCCGAACAGCCGTTCGCTCAACACGACCAGTTCGTCGTGGTCGACCTTGCCCGCCGCGGCGACGATGCACGACCCGCCGCGGTACTGGACCGCGAGCCAGTCGCGCAGGTCGTCCGCGGTGATCGCCGCGATCGACGTCTCGTCGCCGAGGATCGACCGGCCGAGCGCCTGCCCCGGGTATGCCGCCGCCTGAAGGTGGTCGAAAACGATGTCGTCGGGGGTGTCGCGCGCCTCGCCGAGCTCCTGGAGGACGACCGCCTTCTCGCGCTCGATCTCGTCGGCGTCGAAGCGGGGATGGCGGACGAGGTCGGCGATCAGGTCGAGGCCGAGCGCGGTATCCTCGGCGAGCAGCCGCGCGTGGAACACGGTCATGTCGCGCGCCGTATAGGCGTTGAGCGACCCGCCGACATCCTCGATTTCCTCGGCGATCGCACGCGCCGAGCGGGTCGCGGTGCCCTTGAACACCATGTGCTCGAGCAGGTGGGCGACGCCGTTGGTCCGCTCGGTCTCGAGCCGCGCGCCGGTGTCGACGTGGAGGCCGAGCGACACCGTCTCGACGTGCGGCATCGTCTGGCTGACGACGCGGACGCCGTTGGCGAGCGTGGTCAGCTCGGTCATGCCGCGACTGCCGGGCGACGCACCGGCGTCGCGCGCGCGGCGATGTACGCCTCGACCGCGGCGAGGTCGGCGGGGAGGGTGTCGAACCGTTCCTCGCGGTCGAACAGCCCGGCGATGCGCAGCGGCAAGCCGGGACGCGTCCCCGACGCGCGTTCGACCGCGTCGGGGAACTTGGCCGGATGCGCAGTGGCCAAGGTGACCACGGGACCGTCGACGTCCGCCTCGCGCGCCGCCGCGAGGCCGATCGCGGTGTGGGGATCGACAAGTTCGCCGCTCGCCTCGACTGCCCAGCGCATCGTCTGTGCCATCGTGCCGGGGTCGACCCGGGCACTGACGAGATGGGTCGCCGCCACCGCGCGCATCGCGGGCGGCAGGCGCATCGCGCGCGACGTCTCGAAGCCAGACATCAAGGCCGCAGTCCGCGCGCCGTCGCGGCCGTCGAGGTCGAATAGCAGCCGCTCGAAGTTCGAGCTGACCTGGATATCCATCGACGGTGCGGCGGTCGCGGCGACGTTGCCGACCGAATAGTCGCCGTCGCGCAACGCGCGGTGCAGGATATCGTTGACGTTGGTCGCGACGATCAGCTTGCCCACCGTCAGCCCCATCCGCGCCGCGACGTAGCCGGCGAAGACGTCGCCGAAGTTGCCGGTCGGCACGCTGAAGCTGACCCGTCGTTCCGGCGCACCGAGGCGGACGGCGGCGTAGAAGTAGTAGACCACCTGGAGCATCAGCCGCGCCCAGTTGATCGAATTGACCGCCGCGAGGCGGAAGCGCCCGGCGAAGGCGACATCGTTAAACATCGCCTTGACCAGCGCCTGGGCGTCGTCGAACGTCCCCTCGACGGCGAGATTGAAGATATTGGGCGACTGCACGGTCGTCATCTGCCGCCGCTGGACGTCGCTGACGCGCCCGGCCGGATGAAGCATGAATACGTCGAAATTCGACCGCCCGGCGAGCGCATGGATCGCCGCCGACCCGGTGTCGCCGCTCGTTGCGCCGACGATCGTCAGGTGCTCGCTCCGCCGCGACACGAAGGTCTCGAACAGCAGACCGAGCGCCTGCATCGCGACGTCCTTGAACGCGAGCGTCGGGCCGTGGAACAGCTCGAGCAGCCAGTGTCGCGCATCGAGCTGCTTCAACGGCGCGACGGCGGCGTGGGCGAAGCCGCCGTATGCGGCCCGCAGCAGCGACCGTAGCTCGGCCTCGTCGAGCGCGTCGCCGACGAACGGGACGCAGACGCGGACTGCGGTCTCAACATAGTCGAGCCCGGCCAGATCGCGGATCGCCGCTGTCGACAGCGTCGGCCAGCGAGCGGGAACATAAAGCCCGCCGTCGGCGGCGAGGCCGGCAAGCGTCACGCCCTCGAAGTCCAGGGTCGGCGCGGCCCCGCGCGTGCTGACATAATCCATCGGGCGGAGGGTCTAGCGGCCCGGCCGCTCGCCAGCAAGCGTACGCATGTCGGTCGACTTAAACTGTCGCCGGCGCGTCCGTGATGACAGGAGCGGGGGCGGCCCAATCGGGTACGCCAGAGCGGGCGAGCGGTAGGCGACACGGCATATGGCGATGATCAAGGCCAAGGCGCTGGCGATGTGCGTCTGTCCGGTCGTGGCGGCACCGCCTACCGTGCTCGCCGTCCATCCCCCGGCGCGGCATGCCGTGGCCCGCATCCTTCACCATGCCGCCAACCGCCTCGACCGTCACCCGGAGCCAGCATCGCCACCGCCCGCGACCGCGGCACCCGCCGTCGCGCTCGCCTGTGGGCCGCCGGTCGGCGGCGGCAGCGGGATGTCGGCTCTGGCAGGCGGCGACGACGCCGGCACCTCGCTCACCGTGGCGCTGTCGACCCAGAACCCGGGCGATGGTCCGACGACCGCGACGCCGATCAGCAACGCTGCGTCGACCTATGCCGGCGGCGGCTCGGGCGGCGGGCCTTACCGCGGTTCCGGTGGGGGCGGCGGCGGCTTCAGCGGCGGAGGCTCGGCACCCGTTCCACGCGGAGGTCCGGGTCCCGGCGCCGGCGGCGATGTGGCCACCGGCGGTCCCGCCTCAGAGTCGACCGCGGGCTTCGCGCGCGGAGCCGGTGGCACCGACCCGTCAAGGACCACGGCCGCTGGCCGATCGACATCGCATCGTTCGCCGCCGGCCGGCGGCGATAGCGTCGCATCGCTGCGCCCGCCGCCGAGCGCCGGCGCTCCGGAACCCGAGATGTGGTTGTTTCTCGCCGTTGGCTTCGGCGCGGTCGGGACCATCAACCGTGGTACGCGGACCGAGGCGAGGCTTGAATAAGTTCGCGGCGACGCGGTCACTCGGGATCGACCGCGTCGATACCAAGGACGTCGCGGCAAGTTGAAGTCAAGGCGCAGAAAGCCCAATCGGAGGCTGGCGGGTTATGGAATCCATGGCGAGGCACGCAGGATAGCCGTTGGCCCGGCGATCAGCCTCCCCGCCGCCATTGCCGCACGTAGACCGCATAGACCACCGCCAACGTCGCAGCGAAGGCAAACCATTGCAGCGCATAGCTCAGATGATTGTCGGGCAGGTCGGCGGGATCGGGCAGGCGCGACGGCAGCAGCCCCGGGGTGGCGGTCGTCGGGATGAGCATGAAGCGTGGCCTGTCCGACGCGCTGCCGTAGGGATGCTCGATCAACGTCCCCGTAAAGGTCGTATCAAGGTCGAGTGCGTGCGTCGCGTCGGGACGCGGCGTCCAGCCGGCGACAACGACGAGATCGGGCCGCCGCCGCTCGCCGCGCCCCGGGGGACTATGACAATCGACGACGACAAGGAAACCGCCCTCACCGCCGCCGCCGCTCCCGGTCGCGCCGTCACCGCTCGATGTCGCGCTCTCGCCACCCCGGATGTCGTAGGGCGCGACACGACCGGGGCGGCAGTCGACCTCGGCCCGCCGGTATTGCAAGTCGGTCGCCCCAATCATCGCACGATAATAGTCGTGCGGCGTCACCGGCGGCAGCGTCCTCGCCGCCTCGAGCCGGGCGATCAGGTCGTGCTTCCACGCCCGGCGATGAAGCTGCCACACGCCGAGGCCGATGAGCAGCGGGATCATCGCCAGGGTCAGCAGCGTCGCGGCGACCGGCAGGCCGCGCCGGCGGTGACCCGCCGCGCCCGGCGGCGTCACTCGCGTCGCCCGAGCCGGGCGTCGTTCTTGTATTCGAGCGCGATTAGCAGCCCTTTGGCGATCCGCAGCAGGACCAGCGTCAGGCCGATGGTCAGCGGCACCCAGACGACGACGTGGACCCACCACGGCGGCGACCGGCTCAGTTCGAGCCAGATCGCCCCGATGACGACGACCGCGCCGACCACGAAGATAAGGAACGGCGCGGCGGCGTCGCCGACGTCGAAGGCGGCGTAGTCCAGCCCGCAAGGTTCGCAGCGATCGCGAAAACTCGCGATGCGGTGGAACATCGTCGGCGCGCCGCAGCGGGGGCAGAGGCCGAGCAGCGCTCCACGCAGCGGCGACTGGGCCAGTGCGCGGCTCATACCCGGTGCCGGCCCTATCCCGCCGCCGCGGACACCAGCGCGCCGAAGTGGCTGCCCCAGCAGTAAATCGCGATGAACAGGAACAGCCAGACGACGTCGACGAAGTGCCAGTACCACGCCGCCGCCTCGAAGCCGAAGTGCTGCGTCGGCGTGAAGTCGCCGCGGTAGGTGCGGATCAGGCAGACGGCGAGGAAGATCGTACCGACGAAAACGTGAAAGCCGTGAAAGCCGGTCGCCATGTAGAAGGTCGCACCATAGATGTTGCCGGCGAAGCCGAACGCGGCGTGGCTGTACTCGAATGCCTGGATCGAGCTGAAGCACGCCCCGAGGATGATGGTGAACCACAGCCCGCGCTTGAGCCCGTCGCGGTCGCCGTGGATCAGCGCGTGGTGGGCCCACGTCACCGTCGTCCCCGACAGCAGCAGGATCATCGTGTTGAGCAGCGGGAAGGCGAAGGGATCAAGCACCTCGACGCCCTTCGGCGGCCAGACGCCGCCGACCGTCGCCGCCGCGCTCGGATAGAGCGACGAGCTGAAATAGGCCCAGAACCACGCGACGAAGAACATCACTTCTGACGCGATGAACAGGATCATGCCGTAGCGGTGGTGGAGTTGAACGACCGGAGTGTGGTCGCCGGTATTCGCCTCGTGGACGACATCGGACCACCAGAAATAGAAGATGGCCAGCACCGACGCCATGCCGAGCCCCCAGACCCACGGCCCCCACGGTGCCTTGTGCATCCAGCCGATCGCGCCGGCGGCGAGGATCAGCGCGGCGAAGGCCCCGAGGATTGGCTTCGAGCTCGGGTTGACGAGATGGTAGTCGTGGTCGTGCGTCTTGGCGTGGGCCATGGCGTCCTCAGTTCGTCGCGGGCGGAGCGGCGTCGGGCTGGTCTACGGGATAGAAAGTATAGGATAAAGTGATCTCATCGATCTTGCGCGCCTGCGGGTCGCCGAGGATGGCGCGGTCGACGAAATAGGTCACCGGCATCTCGACCGTCTCGCCGGCTTTCAGCGTCTGCTCGGTGAAGCAGAAGCACGCGATCTTCTTGAAATACCTGCCGGCAAGGTCGGGGGAGACGTTGAACGTCGCGCGGCCGGTAGTCGCCTTGGCCGACAGGTTGGTCGCACGGAAGAAGGCCATGCGCCGGCCGCCGACGGGCACGGTCACCTGCGTCGTGTCGGGGGCAAAGGTCCACGGCATCCCCGGCGAGGTGTTGCCGTCGAAGCGAACCTTGACCGTCGCGCCGGCCACGGGCGTTTCGGCGACTGCCGCGCGGCCGGTCGTCCCGGCGAACCCGGTCGCGGCGCAGAAGACGCGGTAGAGGGGCACGCTGGCGAAAGCGAGCCCCGCCATGGCGACAGCGACGCCGCCGGCCCAAAGCGCGGTCGTCCGGTTGCTGGCCGCGATTGTCACTTGATCATCCGGACGACGGTGATGCCAAAGAACAACAGGACGAGCGCCCCGAGGAGCAGGCCGAGCGCGACGTTGCGCGAACGGCGGCGGCGGCGGAACTCGGCGGTCTGCGCAGGCGTCCAGTCGACCTTCATGCGAGCAGCAGGTGGTCGGCGACCAGCGCGGCGAAGATCACGAACAGGTAGTAGAGCGAGTAGCGGAACAGTGCCCTCTCCGGCCCCATCGCGGTGGCGACGGTCGCGGTGTTACGGAAGACGGCGACGGCGCGGACGATGAAGAGCGCCCCGGCGACCGCTGCGATCGCGCCGTAGACCGCGCCGGTCAGGCCGAACGCCCACGGCAGCAAGGTCACGGGGACGAGGACGAGGGTGTAGAGCAGGATTTGCCGTCGCGTCGCGGCCTCTCCGGCGACAACGGGCAGCATTGGCACCCCGGCCTTGGCGTAGTCGGCCTCCATGAACAGCGCGAGGCTCCAGAAGTGCGGCGGGGTCCACAGGAAGATGATCGCGACCATCAACAGCGGCAGGACCGAGACGTTGCCGGTCACCGACGTCCAGCCGATCAGTGGCGGGAAGGCCCCGGCCAAGCCGCCGATGACGATGTTCTGCGGTGTCCGCCGCTTGAGCCACACGGTGTAGATGATCGTGTAGAACAGGATCGATCCCGCCAAGATCGACGCCGCGAGCCAGTTGACCCCGAGCCCCATCACCACGACCGAGCCGACCGCCAGCGCCACCCCAAACGCCAGTGCCTCGTGCGCCGCGACCCGGCCGGCGGGGACCGGGCGGTTCGCGGTACGCTTCATCACCGCGTCGATATCGGCCTCATACCACTGGTTGAGCGCGCCCGCCGCCCCCGCCCCGACCGCGACGCACAGGATCGCGACGAAGCCGATGAACGGGTGGATGTGCCCCGGCGCGGTGAACAGCGCACATGCCGCCGAAAAGACGACGAGGCTCATCACCCGCGGCTTCAGCAGCGCGAGATAGTCGCGCCAGTCGGCGAAGCTGACGCCCGGTGGAGCGACGATCGCGTCGAAGTCGACGCCGCCGACGGCAATAAAATCGCTTGGCATTGCGCTACTTGATGACCGGCAGCGTCTCGAACTGGTGGAACGGCGGCGGCGACGGCAACGTCCACTCGAGCGTCGTCGCGCCCTCGCCCCAGTAGTTGCCGGCGACGCGCTTGTTGGCGACGAACGACCAGATCAGGTTGAGGAAGAAGAAGCCCATCCCGACCGCCATAACCGCGTAGCCGATGCTCGAAATATAGTTGTAGTGCTCAAACTGCGCCGGATAGTCGGGAATACGCCGCGGCATGCCCTGCTGGCCGAGGAAATGCTGCGGGAAGAACAGGATGTTCACCCCGATGAAGAACACCCAGAAGTGAAGCTTGCCGAGCACCTCGTTGTAAGCGCGGCCGGTCATCTTGCCGAACCAGTAGTAGAAGCCGGCGAAGATCGCGAACACCGCGCCCAGCGACAGCACGTAGTGGAAATGCGCGACGACATAGTAGGTGTTGTGCATGTACGTGTCGATGCCGGCGTTCGACAGAAGAACGCCGGTAACGCCGCCGACCGTGAACATGACGATGAAGCCGATCGCCCACAGCATCGGCGTCTCGAAGCTGATCGACCCGCCCCACATCGTCGCGATCCAGCTAAAGATCTTGATGCCGGTCGGGACCGCGATGATCATCGTCGCGGCGGTGAAGTACATCTTGGTGTTAACGTCGAGGCCGCTGGTAAACATGTGGTGGGCCCAGACGATGAAGCCAATCAGCCCGATCGCAACCATCGCATACGCCATGCCGAGATAGCCGAACACCGGCTTCTTCGAAAAGGTCGAGACGATTTGGCTGACCATTCCGAAACCGGGCAGGATGAGGATGTAGACCTCAGGGTGGCCGAAGAACCAGAACAGGTGCTGGTAGAGGATCGGGTCGCCGCCGCCGGCGGGATCGAAGAAGGTCGTGCCGAAGTTGCGGTCGGTCAGCAGCATCGTGATCGCGCCGGCGAGCACGGGGAGCGACAACAGCAGCAGGAAGGCGGTGACGAGGACCGACCAGACGAACAGCGGCATCTTGTGGAGCGTCATCCCCGGCGCGCGCATGTTGAAGATCGTCGTGATGAAGTTGATCGCGCCGAGGATCGACGACGCGCCGGCGAGGTGGAGCGACAGAATCGCCATGTCGACCGCCGGTCCCGGGTGGCCACTGGTCGACAGCGGCGCGTAGAGTGTCCAGCCGGTGCCGACGCCGTTGAACCCCGCCGGCCCCTCGACGAACATCGACCCCATCAGAAGCAGGAACGACGGCACGAGCAGCCAGAACGAGACGTTGTTCATCCGCGGGAAGGCCATGTCGGGGGCGCCGATCATCAGCGGCACGAACCAGTTGCCGAACCCCCCGATCATCGCCGGCATGACCGTGAAGAAAACCATGATCAGCCCGTGGGCGGTGATGAATACGTTCCACATATGGTACGATGCGTCGAGGTTCCCGTGAGTGAACCACGTCAGGTACTGGATGCCCGGATGCGCGAGCTCGGCGCGCATGATCCCCGAGATCGCCCCGCCGATCGTGCCCGCGACGATCGCAAAGATCAGGTAGAGGGTGCCGATATCCTTATGGTTGGTCGAGAACAGCCAGCGCTGGGCGAAGCTCAGCTCGACGTGATGCGGCGCGTCGTCGTGGGCGAGCCCGGCGTCGAAGGCGGAAGTGGCCATGGTGCGCTTTCTACTTCGTCGGGGCCGGCGCGGCGGGCGGGGTCGGCGCGGGCTGGTTTTCGACCGTCGCCGTCGGCACTGCCGGAGTTACTGCGGTCGCCGCCTCGGCCGGGGCGTTGCCGCCGGTCGGGGCGGGGGCGGCGGTCGGCTTCGGCGCGATGCCGTTCTCCTTCTGCTTCGCCGCGACCCACTCTGCGAAGCGCGGCGGCGACACCGCCTCGACCGCGATCGGCATGAACGCGTGCTTGGTCCCGCACAGCTGGAAGCACTGGCCGTAATAGACGCCGGGCCGGTCGACCCGGAACCACGTCTCGTTGATCCGCCCGGGAACGGCGTCCATCTGGACCCAGAAGGCGGGGATAGCCCACGCGTGGATGACGTCGGCGGCGGTGGTCAGGACGCGGACGGTAGTGCCGACCGGGACGACGACGCGGTTGTCGACGCCAAGCTTGGCGGGATCGCCCTTCTTGGCGTCGTCGGCGTCGGACAGGACAATCGAATCAAAACTGAACCCGCCCTGGTCGGGATATTCGTACTCCCAGTACCACTGATGCCCGGTCGCCTTGATCGTCAGCCCGGCCTTGGGCGGCTCGTACTGGTTGGCAAGCAGGCGGAACGACGGCACGGCGATGACGACGAGGATCAACACCGGCGCAACCGTCCAGATGACCTCGACCAGCGTGTTGTGCGACGTCCGCGACGCGACCGGATTGCGTCCCTGACGGAAGCGGAACAGGACATAGATCAACAGCGCGAAAACGACGATGCAGACGCCGACCATGATCGGGTCGATGAAGGTCTCGACGACGTGACGCGCCTCGACCGCAATCGGCGTCATCGCCTGCTGCAGGTCCCAGCCACCGTCGGGCTGGCCGATATGCGGGGTCGGCAGCACGGGGGCGGCGGCCATCGTGGCGCCAGGAACGGCGGTCGTCGTCACCGGGACGACCGGCGCGGCGGCGATCTGCGCCTCGGCGGCGCGCCACGCGATTAACCCGGTCGACGCCAGCCCCAGTTTGACGATCGCGCGCATCATTCCCCTTCGGTGGTCGCCCAATCGGGCGAAGTGCCGGCGTTATACGGTCGCACGATGGGGTCGACAAGCGCGCAACTGCCGCACTGCGGCACGGGGCTTACGCCGCGAGGTCGGCGAACGTCGCCGCGCGCTTTGCCGCCTGCGCCGCGATCGCCTCGGGTACGTCGCCACCCTGCAGCATCCCCGCATTCCACGTCGCGACGTAATCGAGCCCCTGCGCGATCGTCGCGTCGCGACCGTGGTTGAGCACCGCCTTGATGCCGGTGATCGCCAGCGGCGACTTCGCCGCGATCTCGGCGGCGATCGTATGCGCCGCCGCCAGCGCGGCGGCATGATCGGCGGCGACGCGGTTGAGGAAACCGTAGCGCGCCGCTTCCTCCGCGCCAAACTGGCGGCCAGTATAAGCGAGCTCGCGGATCAGACCCTGCGGCAGGAGGTGGGGGATACGCTGGAGGGTACCGACGTCGGCGACGATCGCGATGTTGATCTCTTGCACCGTGAAGAAGCAGTCGGCGGTGCCGACGCGGAGGTCGCAGGCGGTGACGAGATCGACCCCACCGCCGATGCACCCGCCCTGGACACAAGCGATCACGGGCACTCGGGTGCGGTCGATGCAGCTGAACGTCTCCTGCAACTGGAAGACATGGCGGCGGAAGGCCTCGCGCGCGCGGCCGGGATCCGTGCCCGACGCGGCAAGCGTCGTTCCTGCCCAGCCCAGGTCGAGCCCGGCGGTGAAGTGCTTTCCCGTCGAAGCCACGACGACCGCGCGGACGCTCGGGTCGGCGTCGATCGCGGAGAACGCCTTCGGCACGTCGGTCCAGAAGGCAGCGTTCATCGTGTTGAGCTGCGGGCCCCGCGTCAGCGTCACCGTCGCGATGCCGGCGTCGACGGCAAGCGACAGAGTCTCCAGTTCCACGACGTCTCTCCCCGGGTTATGATCGCCGACGATGACCAAGTTCACCGTCAACGGCAATCCCGTCCACTACCTGCTGCCGCCAGACACGCCACTGCTGTGGGCGTTGCGCGACGCGTCTAACCTGACGGGCACCAAGTACGGCTGCGGGGCCGGGCTGTGCGGCGCGTGCACGGTCCACCTCGACGGCAAGGCGGCACGGTCGTGCCAGGTCGCGATCGGCGACATCGAGGGCAGCTTCGTGACGACGATCGAGGGCCTGTCGGCCGATCGCAGCCATATCGTCCAGGCGGCATGGGTCGCGGGGCAGGTGCCGCAGTGCGGCTATTGCCAGAGCGGCATGATCATGGCGGTCGCCGCACTGCTCAAAGACACGCCGCACCCCGACGACGACGCGATCGACGCGGCAATCACCAACATCTGCCGCTGCGGCACCTACCCGCGGGTGCGGGCGGCCATCCACGCCGCGGCGGCTGGCATCGTCGACGCCGGTGTCGCGCCGCCGGGGACGACGCCAGTTGGCGCGGCTCAACGCGCGCCATCGATGGTCGGGATGCCGCGTCGTACGGCCTGATCCCCGTTCCAACGCTTTGTCGCCACTGAGGGGGATTCGTTAACCTCGGTCGACGACGATACGCCGGTGTCGAGGGGTGGTGCGCGGGGCAGCGCGTGAGCGACAAGTCGAGCAGGTCATGAGGGTCGCGGCGGCGGCGGCGGCGTGGCACGTCGCCACCCACGAGCTGCTCGCCTTTGCCGCGGTCGGCATCACACTGTCGCTCGTCGACGACATGATCGTCGACCTGCTGTTCGCGTGGCTGTACGCCCGGCGGCGGACGCGCCCCGCGCCGCTACGCCCGACGGCCGCGCCCGGGTGGATGGCGATCATCGTGCCGGCGTGGGACGAGGCCGACGTCATTACGTCGATGCTCGCGGCGTTGATCGCACGACTTGACTACCCGGCGTACCGTGTCTTCGTCGGGGTCTACCCGAATGACGCGGCGACGCACGCCGCTGTCGAGCGCGTCGGCGACGATCGGATCGACGTCGTCACCTGCGCTCGCCCCGGACCGACAACCAAGGCCGACTGCCTCAATCATTTGTGGCGCGTCGTCGTCGCCTACGAGGCGGAAACGGCGATGCGCTTCAAGGCGGTCGTTCTCCACGACGCCGAGGATGTCGTCGACCCCGACGAACTAACGGTGTTCGACGCCCACATCCCCGCGTTGGGGATGGTCCAGCTGCCGGTGATCGCGCTGCCCGACGCCGCGTCGCGCTGGGTCAGCGGCCACTA
>CAHJWT010000036.1 GCA_903643075.1 Sphingomonadaceae bacterium
CGCACCGTCCGGATCGCGGAGCGCGCGCAACACCGCGCGCCTGGGCGACGGCAATCCGCCAGTCAGGTTGCGCAACGCCCCGCCGGCGGCCGGTCCGCTGACCGCGGCGATCGCCAGCGGCGCCGCGCGGGTCCCGGTGGCGAGCACGATGGCGTGATCGGACGGGGTGTAGAAATAAGGCGTGATCCCCGCTGCGGCGTTGACGATCTTGTACATCTTGATCGAGAAGATCGCCGTCCTGGCGGCGGCCACCCCATGCGCCGGCCGCAGGACGAGGTGGACGACCCGCGATTGCTGCGTAGCGCCGAGCTTGACCCAGAAACCGCCGGGACGGATCGGGTACGACGTGTCAGCGCGGTAGACCGGCAAGGTTTCCTCCGGCTGCAGCGTGTAGTCGCGATCGTAGGTCAGAGCGTCGGCGGCGATGTAGAACCAGATGTCCTTGCTGACGCCGTTCGGCGCTCCCGCACCCGTCAGGCTGAGCGTCAGGTCGAAGCGACCGCCGGGCGCGACGGGGGCCGGCGACCCCGCGAGCGCCAGCAGGTAGCCGATGCCAAAGTTGCCGCGCACGTCGAACTTGAGCTTGTTGAGCGGAAAGTGGTGCGCGTTGAGCGTGTCGATGATCTCCTGGACGTGGGGCAGCGGCGTGACGATGCACCCTTCCGAATGCCCGGTGACATTGCCCATGTGGAACTTGATTTGCGACCGGTTGGGCGGGAATTCGACGAGGAAGGCCGCCCACTTGCCGTGGAGGGGCGAATAGGAGGCCCCGTAGACGCCGGCCGGCCACGGCGACGCATCGTCCCAGTGCGCCTCGCTCGAGCTCAGCTGCTGCGCCACGTCGTCGAGGAGCAGGCTGTAGCTGGCGATGCCGTCGTCCGATCGGTTGACCACGACCACGGCCGTCTTCGGCGGCGGCGGCGTCGCCGGCGGGGCCGCGGGGTGACCGGGCCCGCCCGCCGGCTGGCGGCCCTGCCGGGGATGCGCTGGTTGTGCCAAAATCGCCTACTCCGCCGCGTAGCTCGTTCGTTCCGCCGTCCCGTCGGGCCAGTAGATCTTCCGCTCGACCAGCCCGCGACGATCGAAGCTGAAGGTCACGCCGTAGTCCTCGGCACCGCCTTCCGCCCCCCGCAGGTAGAGCGAAAAGCCGGTCTTGCTCGACCCGAGCAGTGCATGCGTGACGTTGCCGAGGCTGGCGTAGGCCTGCACCGGCAACGGCAGCGTCGTGCCGTTGACCCGGACATCGATCTGCGCCACCCGCGTACAGCGATCGTCGGCGGTCGCCGTGACCCCATAGAGCCACGGTGCGTGGCCGCAGCCGTGGATGGCGACGGTCGCGATCCGGGTCGCCACCGAGAGACCGGCCCAGCGCCCGGCGAGAGCCGCGGGCTTCGTCGGAGTGACCGCGACCGCAGCGGGCGCAAGGTCACCGAATAGCGGCGACAGGGCCCCCGCCGCAGCGACGAAGGCGAGAGCGAACGGCATCGGCGCTTCACCCCACGGGATACCCGACTGCAACTCCGCGCGGGAAAGAAGGTTGCCCGGGCCGGCTTTGCCGGCGACGACCGGGTGTCGGTGGCCGAGCGGCGGCCTCGCACTGCGCGGGTAAGGCTACATCGCGTCCGCCCGCCGTGTCCGATCGGCCAGCGACGTTATGGAAAATGTCGGAATTCTTTACAGTTTATTCTAGGAATTCGGCGGGCGGGTGGATAACCATATGATTTCGCGAGGCTTCACCAAGATTAAGATATTGGCATCTTTCTTGCTTTGTCATCAGGATTGCTCAAGGTGGGATCTGCCATGATCACGATCAAACTTCCGCTCGCCGTAGTGTTGCTCGCGGCGACCGTCGCCTCGGCCACCACGTACGATGCGGTCACCGACTTCTCGCCGACGCCGACGGTGTGGAGCTATGGCACCGGGGTCAACGGCAGCAGCTTCACCCCCTATCCCGACTTCCACGCGGTGTGCGAGGGCGATGCGCGGGTGTCGTGCTACCAGACGACGACGCCGGTCTCGCGAGTGCCGTTCGTCGCCAAGAACATCCTTGGCGGCACGATCGACACCTACGACACGGTCGTGTTTCCGTCGAACGTCCTCAACGTCCATCCCGGGCCCAGCACCGACTCGATCGTCCGCTTCACCGCGCCGACGACGGGCAGCTACCGGATCAGCGGCTTCTTCGAGCTGCTCGACATCAACCCGTCGGGGGTGATCGTGTCGATCTACACAGCCGGCAATTTCGACGGTTCGGCGACGCTGACCGGGCCGGCGGCGGTTTTTCCCGACATGGTCGGCGGCGCGGCGGCGTTCGGCGGCGTGCGTTTCCTGACGGCCGGGCAGACGGTCGACTTCGGCGTCAACAACGACGGCAGCTTCTTCAACGACTCGACCGGTCTGTCGGCGACGCTGACCACGGTTCCCGAGCCGGCGACGTGGCTGCTGATGATCGCCGGTTTCGGCCTCGTCGGGGCCGGGCTGCGGCGGCGGAACCTCGCCGCCGCCTGACCCAGCGACACTAGCGCGCTGGCGTCCGGCGCGGTGCGTCCCTACGTCGGGGCGTGGACGAAGCGAACACCCTCGGCGGCCGGCTGGCGCGCTATGCCCGCGTCGGATCGACCGGCGTCGGTCTCGCCGCGCGCTTCGCCGGGGCGCGGCTGACCGGAAGCGGCGACGCGGCGAGCGCGGCGGCGCACCTCCGGGTAGCGCTCGGCGGGCTCAAGGGCCCGGTGATGAAGATCGCGCAGATCCTGTCGACCGTCCCCGGCGCGGTCCCCGAGGACTTCGCCCGCGAGCTCAGCCAGCTCCAGGCCGACGCCCCGGCGATGGGATGGCCGTTCGTCCGCCGGCGGATGAAGGCCGAGCTCGGCCCCGACTGGGAGGCGAAGTACGCCAGCTTCGACCACGTGGCGTCGGCCGCCGCCAGCCTCGGCCAGGTCCACCGCGCGCGCGCCCACGACGGTCGCGACCTCGCCGCCAAGCTCCAGTATCCCGACATGGCGAGCGCGGTCGAGGCCGACCTCGGCCAGCTCGACGTCCTGTTCGGTGTCTACAAGCGCTTCGACACGTCGATCGACACCGGGCTGATCCGCCGCGAGGTCGCCGACCGATTGCGCGAGGAACTCGACTACATCCGCGAGGCGAAGCACCTCGCGCTCTACCGCGACATGCTGGCGGGCCAGCCCGGCGTCCATTTGCCCGAGGTGCTGCCCGACCTGTCGACCGCGCGGCTGCTGACGATGACGTGGCTGACGGGTAAGCCGCTGCTCAGCTTCAAGGACGCGAGCGACGACGACCGCAACCGCATCGCCGAGACGCTGTTCCGCGCGTGGTACTGGCCACTCCACCATTACGGCGTGATCCACGGCGATCCCCACCTCGGCAACTACGCCGTTACCGGTGATCTGGGGATCAACCTGCTCGACTTCGGCTGCATCCGCGTCTTTCCGCCGCGCTTCATCGGCGGGGTCGTCGATCTGTACCATGCGATCGACACCGGCGACGACGCGCTCGCGGTCGACGCCTTCGAGCGGTGGGGCTTCACCGGGCTGAGCCGCGAGATCATCGACACGCTGCTGATCTGGGCGAAGTTCCTCTACGGCCCGCTGCTCGACGACCGCGTCCGGCGGATCGACGACGCCGGCCGCCCGGTCGACTACGGCCGCGCGACCGCGCAGAAAGTCCACGCGCGGCTGAAGGAACTAGGCACGGTCACCGTGCCCTCGGAATTCGTCTTCATGGACCGCGCCGCGATCGGGCTCGGCGGCGTGTTCATGCACCTGCGCGCCGAACTCAACTGGCGGCGGCTGTTCGGCGAGATGATCGACGGGTTCACCGAGGACGGGCTGGCGGCGCGCCAGGCGCAAGCGCTGGCGCGGGCGGGGCTGGCGGTGCCGGCGGGGCCGAGCGGCATCGCGTGACCCCCTTCCCCTCCCCTTTCGGGGGAAGGCCTTCCCTCGCGCCGAAGCCCTGTTATGAAGGCTTCGACCCCGCGCGAGGAGCGACCATGGCCGACGACCCCGACGCCGCGACCCCCGTGGCCAACGTCCCCAACCGCAGTTTCTACGACAGCTTCCTCCGCGTTCTGACCGGCGCGATCGCCGGACTTGCTTTGCTGCTCGTCGCGATGGCAGTGTTCCTCGTCCGCTAGGGACAGGGGGGAGAACCATGCGGATCGCGGTCCTGCGCGAGACGGCCGACGCCGAGCGGCGCGTCGCCGCGACCCCCGAGACGGTCAGGAAGCTGATCGCCCTCGGCGCGACGGTCGCGGTCGAGACCGGCGCGGGCACGGGCGCGAACATCGCCGACGCCGCTTTCACCGACGCCGGCGCGACCGTCGCCGACCGCGCGGCGACGATCGCCGACGCCGACCTGATCCTCGCGGTCCAAGGCCCCGACGCCGCCGACCTGCCGGGCCTCAAGTCCGGCGCGATGCTCGCCGCGATCCTGTCGCCGTTCGGGCGGCGCGACGCGGTCGACGGCTATGCGTCGGCCGGGATCACCGCGATGGCGATGGAGCTGATGCCGCGGATCACGCGGGCGCAATCGATGGACATCCTGTCGTCGCAGTCGAACCTGTCGGGCTACAAGGCGGTGATCGACGCCGCCGAGGCGTACGGCCGCGCCTTCCCGATGATGATGACCGCCGCCGGCACGATCAGCGCGGCACGGGTGTTCGTCATGGGCGTCGGCGTCGCCGGCCTACAGGCAATCGCGACCGCGCGACGCTTGGGTGCGCTGGTCAGCGCGACCGACGTCCGCGCAGCGACGAAGGAACAAATCGAGAGCCTCGGCGCGAAGGCGATCTTCGTCGAGAACGTCGCCGGCATCGCGGGCGAGGGCAGCGGCGGCTACGCGACCGAGATGAGCGACGAGTACAAGGCGGCGCAGGCGGCGCTGGTCTCGAGCCACATCGCCAAGCAGGACATCGTCATCACCACCGCCCTGATCCCCGGCCGCCCCGCGCCGCGCCTCGTCAGCGACGCGCAGATCGCGTCGATGCGCGCCGGCTCGGTGATCGTCGACCTCGCGGTCGAGGCCGGCGGCAATGTCGAGGGCGCGGTCGCTGGCGCGGCCCCGGTGATCCACGGGGTAAAGGTCATCGGCCACCGCAACATGCCGAGCCGCCTCGCCGCCGACGCGAGCGCGCTCTACGCCCGCAACCTGTACAACTTCATCGCGGCGTTCTGGGACAAGGACGCGGGCGGGCTGAAGCTAGCCGACGACGACGAGATCGTGAAGGGCGTGACCCTGACGCGCGGCGGCGCGCTGGTCCACGAGCGGCTGGCGGCGGCCTGAGGAGAAGACCATGGACCACCTGATCCCTCAGCTCTCCATCTTCGTCCTCGCCTGCTTCGTCGGCTATTACGTCGTGTGGTCGGTGACGCCGGCGCTGCACACCCCGCTGATGGCGGTGACCAACGCCATCTCGAGCGTCATCGTCGTCGGCGCGCTTGTCGCGGCGTCGGCGGCGACGGGGGGATCGGAAATCTCGAAGTGGCTCGGGCTCGGCGCGGTCGTGCTGGCGAGCGTCAACATCTTCGGCGGGTTCGCAGTGACGCAGCGGATGCTCGGCATGTACAAGAAGAAGGAGCGCAAGGCTCCGGCGGCGGCCAAGTGACCAGCGCGCAGCCAACCGGGGGTACGGCATGACCGAAGCGATCGCCACCACCCCGGCGTGGGTTCTCCTCGCCTATCTCGTCGCGGGCGTATTGTTCATCCTCGCGCTCCGCGGGCTGTCGTCGCCCGAGACGAGCCAGCAGGGCAACCGCTTCGGCATGATCGGCATGGTCATCGCGGTGGCGACGACGCTGATCGTCCACGGCGTCGGGCTGCCGCTGATCGTGGCGGCGGTTGCGATCGGCGGCGGCATCGGTTTCGTCATCGCGCGGCGGATCGCGATGACGGCGATGCCGCAGCTCGTCGCCGGCTTCCACAGCCTCGTCGGCCTCGCCGCGGTGCTCGTCGGCGTCGCCGCCTACCTCAACCCCATCGCCTTCGGCATCGCCGACCTCGCCAACCTGCCCGCCGCCGCCGCCGCCGGCGGCGGGCCGCTCGGCGGCATCGTCCCGGTCATCTTCCCGGCCAGCCGGGTCGAGATGGGCCTCGGCGTCGCCATCGGCGCGATCACCTTCTCGGGCTCGATCATCGCCTTCCTTAAGCTCAACGGCACGATGAGCGGGGCGCCGATCCTGCTACCGGCGCGCCACGTCATCAACCTCGGCACGCTCGTCGCCATCCTCGGGCTGATCGCCTACTTCACCACCGACCAGGCGGCGTGGGTGTTCTTCGCCATCGTCGCGCTCAGCTTCGCAATCGGCTTCCTGCTGATCATCCCGATCGGCGGGGCCGACATGCCGGTCGTCGTGTCGATGCTCAACAGCTATTCGGGCTGGGCGGCGGCGGCGATGGGCTTCACCCTCCAGAACACCGCGATGATCATCACCGGCGCGCTGGTCGGCAGCTCGGGCGCGATCCTCAGCTACATCATGTGCACCGCGATGAACCGCAGCTTCATCAGCGTCATCGCCGGCGGCTTCGGCGGCGACTCGGCGGCGGCGAGCGGCGGCGCGGTCGAGGCGAGGCCGTACAAGCGCGGCAGCGCCGAGGACGCCGCCTTCGTCATGAAGAACGCCGAGAGCGTCATCATCGTGCCCGGCTACGGCATGGCGGTCAGCCAGGCGCAGCACGCGCTCCGCGAGATGGGCGACCTGCTCCGCAAGGAGGGCGTCAGCGTCAAGTACGCGATCCACCCCGTCGCCGGACGCATGCCAGGGCACATGAACGTCCTCCTCGCCGAGGCCAACGTGCCGTACGACGAAGTGTTTGAGCTCGAGGACATCAACGGCGAGTTCGCGCAGGCCGACGTCGCCTTCGTCATCGGTGCGAACGACGTGACCAACCCGCTCGCCAAGACCGACAAGACCTCGCCGATCTACGGGATGCCGGTGCTCGATGTCGAGAAGGCGAAGACCGTCCTGTTCGTCAAGCGGAGCATGGGCGGCGCGGGTTACGCCGGAGTCGACAACCCGGTGTTCTACATGGATAATACCATGATGCTCCTCGCCGACGCGAAGAAGATGGTCGAGTCGATTAACAAGGATCTTGGCTAGGGTTTGCGGATGAGGTTGATTCCGTACATCTTTTTCAACGGCAACTGTCGCGAGGCGCTAGATTTCTACGTCGCCGCCGGTCTCGGTACGGTCGAGCATGTGATGAAGAGCGACGATGGCGAGTCGGGCACGTGGGTCATGAACGCCCGGCTCGTCGGCGACGGTTTCGAGTTGCTGGCGTCGGACGCTGCGGAGGCGGAGGCGATGCAGGGCTGCGCGATGACCCTGTTCCTCGACGATCAAGCAAAGGCAAAGTCGCTCCTCGCCGCGCTCGACGGCGCCGGTCAGGCAAGCCTCGAGCGCCAGTTCTGGGGCGACGACTTCGGCTTCTGCACCGATCCGTTCGGCGTACGGTGGCAGATCAACTGCGGTGCGTCGTGAAGCCGGTCGTCGCCCTCGCCGTCGTCGTCGCGGCGATCGCCGGGTGCAGCCACGGCAGCGGTACCTCGCTCGGCAAGGTCCATCCGGGGCCGCCGGCGATCGAGGCGACGACGCAGCTCCTCGGGGCCAACGGCGAATTGCGCGGCACGGCGACGCTTACCCAGCTCGCCGCGGCGACCGCGGTCCGCGTCCGGGTCGAGGGCCTGGCACCGGGCACCTACGCCGTCCATCTCCACGGTATCGGCAAATGCGAGGGGCCGAAGTTCACCTCGGCCGGGCCGCACTTCAATCCGACGATGACCCAGCACGGTAAGGACAATCCGCTCGGCCCGCACCTCGGCGACCTGCCCAACGTCGTCGTCGGCCCCGGCGGGACGGGGACGGTCGACTTCACCATCGCCGGGCTCGCGCTGGTCGGCAGCACCGCCCCGCTGCTCGACGCCGACGGCGCGGCGGTTGTCGTCCACGCCGGGCCGGACGACTACAGGACCGATCCCAGCGGCAACAGCGGCGATCGCATCGCCTGCGGCGCGCTGGCGGCGCGATAAATCCTCCCCGCTCGGGGATTACCGAGTCACAGCCGCGCGATCAGTGCCTGTGCCGCTGCCGGCGCGCGGACCTTGCCGCCGTGAATGAAGTAGACGAACGCATCCCGCCCGCCCGCACCCCATTCGCGCGCCTGCTCGGCCCAGCCGTCGAGCGCGGCTTGCGGGTAGCCGAGCGGCTCGGCGTCGTGCCCGTTCTGCAGCCGGGCGTAGGTGAAATCGGCAGTCTGCTCGGGAAAGCACGGATAGACGTCGGCGTCGGCATAGACCACCGCGACGTTCGCCGCGCGCGCGATGTCGGTCAGCCTCGCGTCGTGGAAGCTGTCGTGCCGCGGCTCGAGCACGTGGCGCAGCGGCCGGTCGCCGACCTTCGCCGGGAGCAGGGCGAGGAACCGCGCGATGTCGTCGGGGTCGAACTTCTTGGTCGCGGCGAGCTGCCAGAGGATCGGGCCGAGCTTGCCGCCCAGCCGGTCGATGCCGCTGGCGACGAAGCGGCCGATCGATTCGCCGGCCTCGGCGAGGACGCGGCGGTTGACGGCATAGCGTGGCCCCTTGAGGGCGAAGACGAAGTCATCGGGTGTTTCCGCCGCCCATCTGGCGTAGGTCGCGGGCGACATCGTCGAATAGAAGGTGCCGTTAACCTCGATCGAGGTGACGTGGCGGCTGGCGAAGTCAAGCTCGCGCGTATGGGGCAGGCCGGGTGGGTAAAAGGTCCCGCGCCACGGCTCGAAGGTCCATCCGCCGATGCCGGCCCGGATCGTCACAGGACGGCGGAGACGATCATCAGGATGCCGACCGCGCCGGCGAGGAAGGCGATCGTCCGCAGCCCCGGAACGCCGAATGCATAGAGCGGTAGATAGACGACCCGCGCCCAGAAATAGAGTTCGGCCCCGAGCACCGTCAGCCGCGTGTGCACCCCGGCGACGTGCGCGACGAGGACGACGGCGATGAACAGCGGCAGGGTCTCGAACAGGTTGGCCTGGGCGCGGACGAGGCGGCCGGTGATTAGCGACGGCGGCGGCATCGTCTCGTCGCGCGGACCGGCGTTCCACTTGGGGCCGTACTGTCGCGTGCGGACGATGACCGAGGCGAAGATATAGACGAAGGCGAGGAGCAGCGTCCACGTCAGCAGCGTCAACTCGGTCGTCATGGCGATCCCCCGGTGGGAGCACAGTGTGGCGCGGTGCTGCAGCAGGTGCAATGGCGCGGTGGTTGTTCCTTCCACCAGGGAAGGGGACCGCGCAGCTTCTTCAGCCGCGTGGTAGAAAGGAGGCGGGACTTCCCACCCGTTTGCCTCGTCTACCATCGCGAAAGAGCGATGGTCGCCCTGCCCCGGTGGGGGAGGAACATCATCGCCGGTCGGCGAAGAAGTCCGTCAGCAGTGCCGCTGCGGCGGCCTCGCCGATGCCACCATACACAGTCGGCGCATGGTGGCACGTCGGGTGGGCGAAGACGCGCGCGCCATGATCGACGCCGCCCCCCTTCGCATCGGGGGCACCGTAGTAGAGCCGGGCAATCCGCGCGAAGCCGATCGCCGCGGCGCACATCGCGCAGGGTTCGAGCGTGACGTACAGGTGATGGCCCGGCAACCGTTCCGACCCGATGGCGGCACACGCGGCGCGGATCGCCAGAATCTCGGCATGCGCCGTCGGATCGGCGAGTTCGCGCGTACGGTTGCCGCTCGCCGCAACGATCCGCCCGGCGGGATCGACGACGACCGCGCCGACCGGAACCTCGCCCCGCTCGCCGGCCGCGCGCGCCTCGACGAGAGCGGCGGCCATCGGTACGGAGGCGGGGAAACCCATCCCTGCCTCTACGTCTACGCCGGCGTCGTCGCCACCGTGTAGACGGCGAACAGCATTCCCGGCAGCCAGGCGAACAGCGTCAGCAGACAGCTGAGCCAGAAAGCCCCACCGATACCGCGCGCGAGGGCGACCCCGAGCGGCGGCACCAGAACGGCGGCAAGGTAGCGGACGATCACCGGCGTTACTGCTTGTTCGGATCGTCGGCCTTCTGGACGCTGACCGTCGGCACGTCGACCGTCGTCTTCTTGCTGCCGACGTCGACCGTCGGTGTGGTCACCTCGGTCGGCTTGCTGCCGACGTCGACCTTGGCGGTGTCGACCTTGAACTTCGGCAGTTCACCGCCGGTGACCGAAACCTTCGGCGCGCTGCCGCCCGAAATCTGGTCGATGTTGATCAGCTTGAAGGCGAAGGCGGCGACGACGAGTGCGACCACGATCAACAGCGCGATCAGCCAGCCGCTGTTGTTCGTCCGGTCGCGGACGACGGTCCGCTCGACCACCGGCGCGGTGGCATAGCCGTCGGCGACGGGGCGGCCATCGACCGTCACCGGCCGGCCGTGGACGGTGTCGGCGACAACCGGCCGCCCGGCGGCGTCGGCGGCCAGCGGCCGCCCCGCCGAATCATAGGCGATCGGCCGTCCGGCGGCGTCGGTTTCGATATTGGCCATGGTCGCGGGTCCTCGGTTGCTGTGCGCCTTGAACGCGCCGTCAAGCCGGAAAGTTGCCGTAACGATCGGCGATTTAGCCATGCTTTGGACGATGCGGTTCCAGCGGATCGACCGCCACCGAAACGTCGTTCGGTCGAAACGCCGATCAGGGCGCAAACGCGACAATACGTCGATATTATTCTTAACTTGTTGCTAACCTAATAGGCAGGCAAGAGAAGATCGATCGAAATTCACGCGGGCTGCTATAACTACACCGCCATTTGATATGGATCAAAATAGTTTTCGAATTTCGCGGCATGAACATACGGCAACGGGAGCAAGCCCATGGCGCGTAACCTCACCGATTATTTCACGCGCCGGATCGACGAAGAGGAGCATGCCGCCGCCGCGTCGATCCATCCCATCGTCAGGGCGCGTCACGCCGAATTCGCCGCGGCCTACCGCCGCCGCATCGCCAAGGTCGACGATCGGAACGACTTCGACGGACTATTCACCGCCTGACGGCGGCTCAGGCGGCGATGCGCAGGCGCCGGTGGAGGTAGTTGTCGTCGAACCCGGCGATCAGCGCGAGCCGGGGCGGATCGGATATGGTCAGCACCCCGCCGCTCAGTTCCATGATGCCGAGCGTCCGCAACCGTCCGAGAACGCGGTTGACGTGGACCGGGGTCAAGCCGAGGGCGTCACCGAGGACGATCTGGGTCAGCGGCAGGTCGGCGCGATCGTGATCGGCGATGCCGATATTACGCATCCGGATATAGAGCTCGCACATCAGGTGGGCGACGCGCTCGATGCTCCGCCGCCGGCCCATGCTGACGATCTGGGCGCGGAGGGTGCCCTCATCGACGAGTTGCACCCACCAGAAGGCGCGGACGATCCCCGGCCGGGCATCGAGCAACGCGTCGAGTTGCACGCGCGGGATCATCGACACCCGGGCCGTCGTCAGCGTCGCGATACTGTGGTCCATCTCGTTGAGGATCGACATGTGCATATCGCAGAAATCGCCGGGCATGAGGAACGCGAGGATCTGCCGCGTCCCATCGTGCAGGAGCTTGTAGCGGCATGCCCAGCCGTCGAGGACGAGGAACAGCGGGCCGGGCTTGTCACCTTCACGGATCAGATCGTGACGCGCCGGGAAGGTCCGCGCGGGCGGGCACGCCGCTTCGAGCACACGCGCGTCGTCAGCGGAAATGAACTGGAATCCCCGCAACTTGTCGATGAAAGCGTTGGCCATGCAACACCACGGTTAATGCCCGTCGCCACGCCGAAACCTAATCTAGGTTAAGACCATCGACCGAACCAGATAATCGATGTGCGACGTGATCAGGATTATAGCGCGGTCTCGGCGGTCGCGATACTCACCTGCGTATCGTCGGCACACAACTTTCAGGCGTCGGCGGCAGAGAGTTCGTTTCTCCCGCCTGACGAACCGACTGGAATGCCATGTCACCCTCGCTGGACATCCGCCATGGCGACGAACCCGACGCGCACGGCCAGGCCGCGCTGCTGCTCGCCGAGAGCATTCTGCACGCGCTGGTCGAGAACACGGTCCTGAGCACCGCGCAGGCGGTCGGCGTCGTCGCCACGGCAGGCGAGATCAAGATCGAAGTCGCGGCCCTTACCGGTGAATCAGCGGGACGGATGCATGCCTCGCTCGCCCTCCTCGCCGCGATCGAGAAGAGCCTCGCTGCCGACGCGGGCTAACCGTTCGCCGCCGCGCGGCTGGCGCGCTTGCGCTGGTTGGGGTCGAGGTGAACCTTGCGCAGGCGAATGAAGTTCGGCGTCACCTCGACCAACTCGTCGTCGTCGATGTAGGCGATCGCCTGTTCGAGCGTCAGACGCTTGGGCGGGCTCAGCTGGATCGCGTCGTCCTTGCCGCTCGCGCGGAAGTTGGTCAGAGCCTTCGACTTGAGCGGATTGACCTCGAGGTCCTCCTCGCGCGCGTTCTCGCCGATGACCATGCCCTGATAGACCGCCTCGCCGGGCTCGATCATCAGGACGCCGCGCGGCTGGAGGTAGCCGAGCGCGTAGCCGACCGCCTCGCCGGTCTCGGTCGAGATGAGGACGCCGTTGCCGCGCCCACCGACCGCGCCCTTGAACGGGCCGTAGCGGTCGAACAGCCGGTTCATGATCCCGGTGCCGCGGGTGTCCGACAGGAACTCGCCGTGGTAGCCGATCAGCCCGCGCGCCGGGGCGGAGAAGGTCAGCCGCGTCTTGCCGCCGCCGCTGGGGCGCATGTCGGTCATCTCGCCCTTGCGGCTCGCCATCTTCTCGACGACGGTGCCCGAATACTGCTCGTCGACGTCGATGACGACGGTCTCGTACGGCTCGGTCCGGCTGCCGGCCTCGTCCTTGGCGAACAGCACCCGCGGCCGGCTGATCGACAGCTCGAAGCCCTCGCGGCGCATCGTCTCGATCAGGACGCCGAGCTGGAGCTCGCCGCGGCCGGCGACCTCATACGAATCCTTGTCGGCCGATTCGGTGACGCGGACGGCGACGTTGCCTTCGGCCTCGCGCTTCAGCCGGTCGGCGATCATCCGGCTGGTCACCTTGCTGCCGTCGCGCCCGGCGTACGGCGAATCGTTGACGCTGAAGGTCATCGCCAGCGTCGGCGGGTCGATCGGCTGGGCGTGGAGGGGCTCGGTCACCTGCGGCTCGGCGATGGTGTCGGCCACCGTCGCCTTGGTCAGCCCGGCGATGGCGATGATGTCGCCGGCGCGCGCCTCCTCGACGGGAACGCGCTCGAGGCCCTGGAAGGCGAAAATCTTCGCCGCCCGGCCATCCTCGGCGACGGTGCCGTCGGGGTTGAGCGCGCGGATCGGCATGTTGAGCTTGAGCGTCCCCGACAGGATGCGCCCGGTGAGGATGCGCCCGACGAACGAATCGCGGTCGAGCAGGCTGACGAGCATCTTGAACGGCCCGTCGACGTCGGCGGCCGGTGCGGGGACGTGGCTGACGATCGTCTCGAACAGCGGCGTCAGGTCGCCCGAACGGACCTCGCTGTCGCGCCCGACGTAGCCGTTGCGCCCCGACGCGAAGAGGACGGGGAACTCGAGTTGCTCGTCCGACGCCTCGAGCGTGACGAACAGGTCGAAGACCTCGTCGAGCACTTCCTGCGGGCGCGCGTCGCTGCGGTCGATCTTGTTGACGACGACGATCGGACGGAGACCGAGCGCGAGCGCCTTGCCGGTGACGAACTTGGTCTGCGGCATCGGCCCCTCGGCCGCGTCGACGAGGAGGATGACGCCGTCGACCATCGACAGGATGCGCTCGACCTCGCCGCCGAAGTCGGCGTGGCCGGGCGTGTCGACGATGTTGATGTGGGTCGTCTCGCCGCTCGCCTTGTCGGTCCACTCGACCGAGGTGCACTTGGCGAGGATCGTGATCCCGCGCTCTTTCTCGAGATCGTTCGAGTCCATCGCCCGCTCGGCGACGCGCTGGTTGTCGCGGAACGTCCCCGACTGGCGGAACATCTGGTCGACGAGGGTGGTCTTGCCGTGGTCGACGTGCGCGATGATCGCGACATTGCGCAAGCGCATGACGGGAATATCCTGAAACGGGCGGGAAAGCGCCTGCGCCATAGCTCAAGTGCTGCGCCGCAACAAGATCGGCGGCGTCGCTTCGGTGCGGCGACGTTGACTTGTGCCGCGAGCCAAGCGATTTTGCCGCCGACCGTACCGAGGGACAGGCGTGGACAGCGAGGCGACAGCGGCCGACGACGGGACGCCGCGGCCGATCGGCGCGACGCTCGCTGCCGCCCGGACCGCGCGGGGGATCGACCTCGCCGACGTCGCGCGCGATACCCGCGTTCCCGTCCGCCACCTGTCGGCGATCGAAGCCGACGCCCACGACGGACTGCCGGCGCTCCCCTACGCGATCGGATTCGTCAAGGCCTTCGCCCGCGCCGTCGGGGTCGACCCCGACGTGGCCGGCGCGCAGTTTCGCGCCGAGACCAGCAAGGCGGCGCACGTTCCCGTCGCGCCGGCGATGGTCCCGCTCGACGAGCGCCGCCTGCCGCCGCGCGGGCTGGTCGTCGCGAGTCTCGCCGCGCTCGCCGTCGTCGTC
>CAHJWT010000037.1 GCA_903643075.1 Sphingomonadaceae bacterium
GTGCGGCCGTCCGTGCACGCTTCACCGCCGGCCGCGCGACGCTCGCCGCCGCCGGCATCGACTCCAGCCCGGCGGCGCGGGCGCAGCGGAGCGGCGACGAGCACTACCGCTGGGCCAACGACTATCAGCGCGTGGGCGTCGCCTGTCCGTTCCTCGACGACGAGGCATGCTCGATCTACGCCGACCGCCCGGCGATCTGCCGCGAGTTCGTCGTCACGTCGCCGCCCGAGTACTGTCTTGCGCCGGCACCCGAAACGGTTCGCCGCGTACCGCTCGCCGGCTCGGTATCGCGCGCGCTGTTCGCGGTCGACACCGACCTCGAAGGTCACGGCCGACTGATGCTGATCGACTGCCTCGACTGGGTCGCGGCGCACCCCGCCCCGCCGGCGCGGCCGGGGCCGGCGGTGGTTCAGGCGGTGTTCGCCACGCTGTCGGCGATGTCATAGCAGCCTTTCATCGCGAGGATCGTTACGGGGCCCATGACCATCAAGCTCGGCCTGATCGGCGTCGGCAAGATCGCCCGCGATCAACATATTCCGGCGATCGCCGCCAACCCCGATTTCACGCTGGTCGGCGTCGGCAGCAAGTCGGGACAGGGCGTCGACGGCGTCCCGACCTTCCCCGACCTCGCCGGGCTGTGCGCCGCCGTGCCCGACCTCGACGCGGTGACGATCTGCACGCCGCCGCAGGACCGCCACATCGTCATCCGCGACGCGCTGAACCGCGGGCTGGGCGTCATGCTCGAAAAGCCGCCGGGGGCGACGCTGAGCGAGATCGCCGACCTGCCCGGGCTGGCGGCGGCGAAGCAGGTCGCGCTGTTCGCCACCTACCATTCGCGTTTCGCCCCTACGGTCGCCCCGGCAAAGGCGTGGCTGGCCGACAAGAAGGTCACGGGCGTCCGCGTCCGCTGGCTCGAGGACGTCCGCCAGTGGCATCCGGGACAGGACTGGGTGTTCCAGCCCGGCGGCCTCGGCGTGTTCGACCCCGGCATCAACGCGCTGTCGTCGCTGACCGAGATCCTGCCGCTCAGCCCCTTCGTCGTCTCGGCGGCGCTGAGCTTCCCCGCCAACCGCGACACGCCGATCGCGGCGACGCTGGCGCTGACCGACACCGCCGCGACGCCGATCGACGTGACGCTCGACTGGCGGCAGACTGGCGAGCAGGTGTGGGAGATCGCGGTCGATACCGATGCCGGACCGCTGCTGTTGTCGGGCGGCGGGGCCAAGCTCGATGTCGGCGGCACGACGACCGACGACGAGGACAAGCACGCCGAATATAATGGCCTATACCGCCGCTTCGCCGAGCTCGTTCCCGCGCACACGATCGATTTTGATACCGCGCCGATCAAGCTCCTCGCCGACGCGTTCATGCTCGCGAAGCGAACGCAGGTCGACGCATTCGACTGGTAGCTCCTCCCTGCAAGCGGGGAGGATCGTCTGCTATTCCGCCTGTGCGCGCAAAATCTTGCCCGGTGACCGCGGCGGCTCGCCGACGGGCAGCGCATCGATCAGCTCCATACCGCTCGTGACCTCGCCCCATACGGTATACTGGCCGTCGAGGAACGGCGAATCGCCGAAGCAGATGAAGAACTGGCTGTTGGCCGAATTGGGGTTCGACGTCCGCGCCATCGACGCGACGCCGCGGACGTGGGGCTCGCGGCTGAATTCGGCGGGCAAGTCGGGCTTCTTCGAGCCGCCGCTGCCGGTCCCCGTCGGGTCGCCGCCCTGCGCCATGAAGCCGGGGATGACGCGGTGGAAGACGGTGCCGTCGTAGAAGCCCTCGTTGGCCAGCTCGGCGATCCGCGCGGCGTGGCCCGGCGCGAGGTCGTTCCGCAACTTGATCGTCACGTCGCCGCCGTCGAGGGTCAGCGTCAGGGTATCGGCGGTCATGGGTGTCTCCGGTCAGGGGGAGCGTATCTAGGCGCGCAGGCTGCGTTCGCCCAGTGCGGCACGCAACGCGTCGGGGATCGGCGCGGATCCCGCGGCGTCGCCAGGGTCGCGGTGAACCAGAACGCTGTCGCACAGCCCGAGGCAGACCCCACCCTGGAACAGCCCAAGCCCGGCGCGCCAGCTCGTCCGGCCGACCTCGATCGCGGCGGCGGCGAGCATCACCGGTGCGGGATAGCGCGCCTCGCCGAGGTAATCGATCTCGACCCGCGCGACGAGGAAGCGCGGTCGGCCGATCGGAAAGGTATCGCGCAGGTGCCAGTTGAAGCGGACGCGACCCTCCTCGTAGAGCTGCGCGACGGCGACGTTGTTGAGGTGGGCGTTGAAGTCCATGTCGCCGAAGCGCGTCTGGATTTCGACCGACCACGGGTAGGCGGCGGCGTCGCGCCGCGCCGGGTCGCCGCGCATCAGGCCGAAGGCGGCGGCGCGGGCGGGTTGACCGCGTTGCCCTTGTCGTACGCCGCGATCGTCGCCGGCCGGGCGCCGATCGCATCGAGCCACCGGCGGACCTCGGCGAACGGCGCGACCAGCGGCGCGGCCATCGTCGCGATACCGCGGACCCACGGGTAGCTCGCCATGTCGGCGACGCTGTAGCCGCCGCCGGCGACGAACTCGCGTCCCGCCAGCCGCCGGTCGAGGACGCCGAGCAGTCGCGTCGTCTCGTCGGTATAGCGCTTGATCGCATATGGCACCGGTTCGGGCGCGAAGCGGGTGAAGTGCCCCATCTGCCCGACCATCGGGCCGAGCCCGCCGACCTGCCAGAACAGCCATTCCTTGACCTCGACCCGCTCGCGCAGCGTCTCGCCGGCGAAGCGCTTCGCCTTCTTGGCGAGGTAGAGGAGGATCGCCCCCGATTCGAACACCGACAATGGGCCGCCGCCGCCGGGCTGGTCGCCGTCGCCGGGATCGTGATCGACGATCGCCGGCATCCGGTTGTTCGGGCTGATCGCGATGAAGGCCGGAGCCATCTGCTCGCCGGCCGAGATGTTGACCGGCTTGAGGGTGTACGGCAGTCCCGCCTCCTCGAGCATCAACGTGATCTTGTGCCCATTCGGCGTCGGCCAGAAATAGAGGTCGATCATGCGGCGGCTCCCGGTGTCGCGCCGTCCTTAGACCGGCAACTGAGTGCTGGTCAAAGTGGCCCCTCGGTCATCCCCTTCGCCGCGCTGACCGTCATGTAGTGGTGCCACAGGAACACCGCGAGCGCGCCGCGGTCGGGGCTGAACGGGGCGGCGAGGTCGCGCGTCCGCTTCTCGGTCGGACGCGCGTCGAGGCCGAGGATGCGGCCGAGTTCGATCTGGACGGCGAGGTCGCCCGCGGGGAAGACGTCGCCGCGGCCGTCGGCGAACAGCAGGTAGATTTCCGCCGACCAGCGGCCGATGCCTTTGATCGCGACCAGCCGCGCGATCGCCGCCTCGTCGTCGTCGGGCAGCGCCATGAAGTCGAGCCCGTCGTGGACGCAGGCGTGGGCGAGAGCGTGGACGTAGCCGGCCTTCTGCCCCGACAGGCCGGCGGCGCGAAGCGTCTCGACCGGCACGGCGAGGACGGCGCCGAGGTCGCGGAACCCCCCCGTCGCCGATTCCAGCCTGGTCCAGATGCTGTCCGCCGCCTTGACCGAGACCTGCTGGCCGACGATCGCGCGCATCAGCGTCTCGACGCCACGCATCCGGATCCGCTCGGGCGGATAGCCGGCGCGGTCGAGTGCAGCGGCCACCGGCGGCGACGCCGCGGCGATGCGGTCGAGCCCGGCCTTCAGCCGATCGGCGGTCAGGCCCACGGGCACGCTCTTGTCTGTCGCATGGCGCAGGCTATTAGGCGCGTGCAGCCTTTCCGTCGACAGGACCGTCCATGCCCGAGATCAACGTCACCGACCGCGCCGGGAAGACGACCGCCGTCGCCGCCAAAGCCGGGCATTCGGTCATGGAGATCATCCGCGACGCCGGCTTCGACGAGCTGCTCGCGCTGTGCGGCGGGTGCTGCAGCTGCGCGACGTGCCACGTCATCGTCGCGCCCGACTGGAGCGACCGCGTCGGTTCGCCCAACGCCGACGAGGCCGACCTGCTTGACAGCAGCGACCACCGGACGGCGACCTCGCGGCTCTCGTGTCAGATCGACTTCACGCCAGCATTCGACGGGCTGGCGGTGACGATCGCGCCGGAGGACTGACGTCGCGGGAGCGTGGCACGATCGTCACCGGGGTTGCCGCTCCCGCGTGACGATGTCACCGCGGCCGCGGCCTGCCGACACCGCGGGGTGGTCACGGCGCTGGTCACGGGGATGCACCGGCCCCCCGCCCCTGTAGGACGATGTTCCACGTGGAACATTGTCCTACATCGTCGCCGGGGCGGGCGGCCGCACACCGGGGAAGACGCCGCCGCGCGGCTCGGCTACAACGAACCGATGCCGCTCCGCGATCTCCGGGCCCAGGGGTTCTTCGCCGACAAGAACCGCGCCTTCTGGCTGATGCAGGGGGGCGGCTGGGGGGCGTATCTGCTACTCCGCACGCTCGGCGGCCTCGCCAACCGAATGGGGCTGACCTTCATCCTGCCGACGATCATCGTCACCGCGACCGGCTTCTCGCTGACGCTGCTGATGGCTGCCGCCTACCGCCGCGTCATCCGGATGAACGCAATGCTGGTGTGGACGCTGACGCTGGTCATCGTCACCGCCGCCTCGGCGCTGTTCTCGCTGCTCGAGGTTTGGGCGCACGCAACCTTCTACGAGCCCGGCTGGCGTCCGGTCGGAATCGAGTTCCTCGGCGCGATCCTGCTCGACGCCGCCGTCCTCGGCGCGTGGACCGCGCTCTACTTCGGCATCAACTACTTTCTCCTGCTATCCGACCAGACCCGGCGGCTGGAGGGGATGGCGGCGCAGGCGAGTTCGGCGCAGCTCGAGATGCTGCGCTACCAGCTCAACCCGCACTTCCTGTTCAACACGCTCAACTCGATCTCGACGCTCGTCCTCCTCAAGCAGACCGAGCGCGCCAACGCGATGCTGTCGCGGCTGTCGTCGTTCCTCCGCTACAGCCTCGTCGGCGAGCGCGAGGGACTGGCGACGGTGGCCCAGGAGACCGAGGCGCTCAAGCTCTACCTCGACATCGAGCGGACGCGCTTCGAGGAGCGGCTGCGGACGACGTTCGACATCGAGCCCGCGGCGCTGGCGGCCCGCCTCCCGTCGCTGATCCTGCAGCCGATCATCGAGAACGCGGTCAAGTACGCGGTGACGCCGGCCGAGGACGGGGCCGACATCGCCGTCGATATCCGCGTGCTCGACCGCGGCGAGGGGCCGCGGCTCGTCATCACCGTCGCCGACACCGGGCCGGGGATCGATTTCGCGGCGTTGCGCGGCGAGGCCCCGGCGACTACATCGGGCACCGGCGTCGGGCTGCCGAACATCCGCGACCGGCTGGCCCAGGCGTACGGTGACGACCACCGCTTCGAGCTCGAACCGAACGAGCCGAACGGGGTCGTCGTCCTGATCGACATTCCGTTCCAGACGTCCGAGGGCAAAGCGGACGACGACGATGCGGCGGCGCTACCGTCCGACCGTATCGACCTGAAGTTGGGGGCGCTGATTCCAGTCAGGGAAAGTGCCGCATGATCCGCACCATCTTGGTCGACGACGAGCGCCTCGCCATCCAGGGTCTCGAGCTGCGTCTCGAGGCGTTCGACGACATCGAGATCGTCGAGCGGTGCATGAACGGCCGCGAGGCGATCCGCGCGATCAAGACGCTCAAGCCCGATCTCGTCTTTCTCGACATCCAGATGCCGGGGTTCGACGGCTTCTCGGTCGTCAGCGGCCTCGCCGAGGTCGAGCCGCCGCTCGTCGTCTTCGTCACCGCGTACATGGAGCACGCGCTGAAGGCGTTCGAGGCGCACGCGGTCGACTATTTGATGAAGCCGGTCGACGAGGACCGGCTGGCGGCGACGGTCGACCGGGTGCGGACCCGCCTCGACGAGAAGCGAAGCTGCGAGGAACGCGGGCGGCTGAAGGACATCCTCGCCGACGTCGCGCCGGACTCGCTGCCCGACGACATCGCCGCCGGTGCCGGGTTGGGGGGGGATCCCGCCGCGAACCGCTTCGAGCGGATCATCAACATCAAGGACCGCGGCCAGATCTTCCGCGTCGAGGTCGACGAGATCGAGCGGATCGACGCCGCCGGCGATTACATGTGCATCTATACGCCCGCGCAGACGCTGATCCTGCGCGAGACGATGAAGGATCTCGAGAAGCGCCTCGACCCGCGCCGCTTCCAGCGCGTCCACCGCTCGACGATCGTCAACCTCGACAACGTCAAGTCGGTCAAGCCGCACACCAACGGCGAATGCTTCCTCGTCCTCGGCTCGGGCACACAGATCAAGGTCAGCCGCAGCTACCGCGACGTGGTCGCGCGCTTCCTCTAGACGAGAGCGTCGGCGAAGCGGTCGAGCCAACTTGTTTCAGCCGCGGCGATGCCGGCGAAGTCGCCGTCGTGACCCGGGCCGAGCAGCAGGCGGGCGGCGGCCGGCAGGCTGCGGCCGTGCCAATCGTCGACCTCGCGTACTGCGGCTACGATGTCGTTCTCACCCGCATCGTCGGGCGCGAAGACCAGCACGCGCTGATCGGCGGCGGACCAGCCGGCAAAATCGAACAGTGTCGCGGCGACTGCCGGCGACTCGGTGATGAGCACGCCGGCGCGATCAGGAGCGGAGACGCCAAGCGCGCGGCCGACCGCCGCGACGCCGCGCGTCACGGACCCCACGTGTCGCGGCGGCAGCCACCGCGCGTCGCCATTTGGCGCATCGGCGCGGAACGCCACCCGACCGCAGGCGCACAGCGCGACCGCGACCGCCCATGCAATATCGGCCGCGATGCCCTCGGTATCCGGCGATGCAAGCGGCCAGTCCAGCCGGGCAAGGACGCCGCCACGCGCGGCCAGATGGCCCAGCTCGACCCCGTCATCTCGACCGGAACCGCGGCGGAGCGTAACGATACTCATTCCGGCGGCACCGGAACTTCGGTCTGGGGCTGGAATACAGTACCTTCGGCGAAGTCGAACAGATAGCCCGCGGCGCTTTCGGCACCGAAATATCCGATAAACCCGCCGGCGATCGCACCGACGCCGCCGCCAATTGCGGTGCCCAAGCCGGGTTCGATGAAGGTACCGATCGCCGCGCCGGCCCGTCCGAACTGCGTCGCGCCGACGGCCGCGCCGCCCCACGCCGAGATGACCTGCACGGCACGCCGGAACGGGCGGTCGGCGACCACGATCGAGTAGATGTCGATTGCCGCGCCGGCGACGACGAATACCCGCCCGGTGACCCGGAAAGCCCGCGCCCCCCAATAGACCGCGGCACCGCCGCGCCCGGCGACCATGTGATCGGTGATGTTAGGAAAACGCGTGCGCGCCCGGCCACCCCCTTCGACGTTCCAATGATAGTCGATCCGGCCGGTGGACCGGTTCATCCCGTAATCCAGCCGGATCCCCGGCTTACCGTAGCGCAGATCGGCCGGGTTGCGAATGAAGACGCCGGTCGTCGATCCGCCCCAGTTTCGTGGCGGCTGGATGGTCAGGACCAGCCCCTGCGGGAGGTTGGGCAGGATGGTGCCGGCAACGGGGATGCGAACCGCGCTCGCAATCCCAGGCGGAACCGCGATCGAGCCCGCCAGTGGCGCGTCCCACGTCGACACGCGCCGGTCGTCATCCGCCACAGCCTCGACCTCCGCCACCGTCAACACGACGGCCCGGCGGTCGGTTCCGGCACCCGCACCGACGGTAGCCGCGCCGGATCGATCGTCGCCGCTACGCCGCCAGCTGGCCCATCAGGTTCTCGGCCGACGACACGCTGAATGCGCCGGGGTCCTCGACGTTGAGCTGCTCGACGATGCCATTACGGACGAGCATCGAGAAGCGCTGGCCGCGCGTCCCCATGCCAAACTTGCTGCCATCCATCGTCAGGCCGAGCGCGGTAACGAAGTCGGCATTGCCGTCGGCGACCATCGTCACCTTGCCGGCCGCGCCGGCGCTCTGCCCCCACGCACCCATGACGAAGGCGTCGTTGACCGAGATGCAGACGATCTCGTCGACCCCGGCCGCCCTCATCGCCTCGGCGTTCGAGATATAGCCGGGCAGGTGCTTGGCCGAGCAGGTCGGCGTGAACGCGCCGGGGACCGAGAACAGCGCGACGGTGCGCCCGGCGAACAGTGCCTCGGTCGACACCGGCTGCGGCCCCGCATCGGTCGCTTTGATCAGCGTCGCCGACGGGATCGCGTCACCTACCTTGATCGTCATTGCCCGTCTCTCCGTCTGATGCTGCGCGCCTGCGATAGCGAGGCGGATTGCCCCCGTCCAGCGGCGCGGGCTATGGACGTTCCGGTGACCGACCCGCGTTTCCTCGTTGGCCAGCTCCTCCTGTCGATGCCCGGCATCGGCGACGACCGCTTCGACCGCGCGGTCATCGCGATGTGCGTCCACGACGACGACGGCGCCCTCGGCGTGATGATCAACCGGCCGCACGAGGCCATGACGGTCCGCGACCTGATGCAGCAGCTTGACGTGCCGGCGGGGATGACGCCGCCGACGGCGCGGGTGATGTCGGGCGGTCCGGTCGAACCCGGGCGCGGCTTCGTCCTCCACACCCCCGACTATGCCGGGCAGGGGACGATCACCGTCGGCAGCCTCGGCGGCCCGCGCTGGGGCCTGACGTCGACGATCGACGTCTTGCGCGCGATCGGCGAGGGCAAGGGGCCGCGACGATGGCTGGTAGCGCTCGGCTATACCGGCTGGGGCGCGGGGCAGCTCGATGCCGAACTCCTCCGTCACGGCTGGCACAGCCTCGACGGCAGCGATGATCTGGTCTTCGCGACGCCGCCCGACGCACGCTGGCCACGAGCGTTTGCGCAGCTGGGAATCGATGTCGGGCATCTGTCGGCGGTGGCGGGACGAGCCTGATCCTCCCCGCGGCGCGGGGAGGATCGCAGCTCAGAAAATTCCGAGCACCTTCTTCTTCTGGCTTTTCGTCTTCGGGTCCGGCGGCGCGGCCTGAACCTGCGCTGCCGTCTCGGCCTTCTCGACCGCGGCGCAGTTCGAGTTCTTGGCGGTGCCGAGGTCGACGAAGGGGATGATCGCGGCGAGCGGCGTCGCGACGATGCCGAGGACGACGGCGCCGCCGGTTCGCGCGATCAGCTCCTTCGAGATCGGGTTGACCTTCGGCGCGGCAAAATAGCCGCCGATACCGATCGGCGACTGGCCGGAGAAGAAGCTCACCTCCTTCGACCGGCCGCGGAGCGACAGGCCGAGCGACTCGTCGGGGAAGGCGAACTGGCCCTTCATCGTGTAGATCGCGCGACCGGTATCGAACACCACCGGATCGGTCCGCGCGGTCCCCTGCTCGACGGTGAAGGCGGCGACGCCGCAGCGGATGTCGCGTGACTTCTTCAGATCCTTGCCGAGCAGCGCGACGACGAAGTTCTGCAGATCGAGCTTGGCCAGCTCGATATTGCGGATCCACAGCGTCCCCTGACTGACGACGATCGCGATTCGCCCGTTTGACGACGCCAGCGACGAATGGATCGAATCGCCCTCGCCCTTCAGCGCGATATGGCCCGCAATGTTCGCCGTCGTGCCATTGTCCTCGACCTTGAACGAGGTCAGCAGCTTGCCGATCGGGATCGCCGTCGTGCGCACGTCGTAGGCGATGGCGATCGGCTCCTGCTGCGCATCGAGGTCGATGTCGGCGGTTACCCGCCCGCCGATCACGTCGAACACCACCGGTTTCAGGACGAGGTGGCGGTCGTAGAGTGTCAGGTCGATACCGAGGTTGCTGATCGGGACGGTCCCGGTGTCGATCCGCCCCGCGCGATACTTGACCGCCGCGTCGAACGCCTTGAGCGAGCTGATGTCGATCGGCTGGTCGGGGATGATCCGCGGGTGGCCGTCGACGGTGGTGATCGCGCCCTTGCCGCCCTGCTTGTCGAGCTTGTCGGGCGAATAGCCGAGCCACGGGCCGATATCGAGGACATCGAGCACCTTGGTGCGGAGGTCGGCGACGAGCTTGGTCCGCGGCCCGCCGGTGCCGATGGTCAACGACCCGGCGAGGTCCGAATCGCCGAACCGGCCGGCGATGCGAGTGAATTTGTAGTCGACCCCGTCCTTGGTGAAATTCGACGACAGCCGGTATGGCCGCGACGCCGGCGCATTGGCCCCGGCGAGCTTGAACAGGGTCTGCAGGTTCCGGCCCGCGATCGTCACGCGCAGATCGGCACCGTCGATCCGCGTCGTGTTCGGCACCGTGCCGGCGACGTCGATCGTCGTTTCGGCGACGCCGGCGTGAAGCTCGAGGCCGGTCGATCCGCCGCGGATCGTCGAGTTCGGCGTGGTGAACGCGCCCCGCAGCGTGAACGGCGCACCGAGCGCAGTCCCGCCACCCTTGAAGGTCAGCGGCCCGGCGACCTCCTCCTGCGCTCGGCCGTTGACCGATCCGGCAAGGTCGCCGAAGCTCAGCCGTACGTCGGCCTTGTGCTTGGCGTCGATGTAATGAGCGACGCTGCCAGTGATGTCGGCCCGGTCAATCGGCGGCATCTTGAACGGCTCGTCCCCGGCGAAGGTCCAGGTATTCCGTCCAGCCTTGTCGATCTCGAGCCCGGCGTTGGCCCCGTCGAGGGTTAGGAACAGGACGTGCTGGTGCCCGAAGATCAGATCCCACGTGCTGATTTCGGTATCGATCAGCCGCGCGGTGAACAGGTTGCGGTCGTGTGCCCATGCCGGGTTGGCGAGCGTCAGCCCCTGCGCGAGGAACTTGAGATGGAACGGGTTGAAATAGAGCTGGAAGTCGCCGTCGACCGCAACCGCGCGGTCGGCATACTTGCTCGCGTACTTGACGAAGGTCGGCTTGAGGAAGCGCCCCTTCGTCACGAACAGGATCGCCCATGCCAGAACGATCAATCCGAGGACGGTTGCGATAAAGCCCGCGACCGCACCGATCGCGGCGTCGAGCGGAGTCCGGCGGCGGATGATGGTCGGGCGGGTCACGGTGTCCATTCTTCGTCAACCCGCCAGTTGCGCCACTCGTTCCGGTGGCGTCGCGCGGCACACGTTGCGCGATCGGCCGCGTCCTGCTATCGCCCCGCCTCCACGTTTGGATCGCCCGGCTGAATGGGCTGCCGAGGCGGTTCTTCGCGTGTCTCAAGGAGTCGAAATGCCCAAGCTCAAGACGAAGAGCGGCGTCAAGAAGCGCTTTAAGATCACCGCGTCGGGGAAAGTCACCCACGGCGCGGTCGGCAAGCGTCACCGCCTGACCCATCACAATGCCAAGTATATCCGTCAGAACCGTGGAGCCACCGAGATTTCCGAGCCCGACGCCCGGACGATCAAGCTGTGGGCTCCCTACGGCCTGAAGCGCTAGGAGGCCGGCTATGGCACGTGTCAAACGCGGCGTAACTGCGCACGCCCGCCACAAGCGGGTCCTCGAAGCCGCCAAGGGCTATTACGGCCGACGCAAGAACACCATCCGCGTCGCGCGGCAGGCGGTCGAGAAGGCCGGCCAGTACGCCTACCGCGACCGCAAGGTGAAGAAGCGCAACTTCCGCGCGCTGTGGATCCAGCGGATCAACGCCGCGGTGCGCGAGGAGGGCCTGACCTACGGCGTCTTCATGCACGGGCTGAAGCTGGCCGGCGTCGAGCTCGACCGGAAGATGCTCGCCGACCTCGCGATGCACGAGCCCGACGCCTTCCGCGCGATCGCGGCGCAGGCGCAGACGGCGCTTGACGGCAAGCCGGCGGCAATCGCGGCATAATCTCGTTCTCTGTCATCCCGGCGCAGGCCGGGACCCATCAACTCGAACGTTGGAGTTGATGGGTCCCGGCCTGCGCCGGGATGACATTGAGAGGCTGTCGCTCCTCAGGCCACTGAGCCTTTCGTTTGCGGCCTCGCGCGGCTAAGGCCCGAGCGATCATGACTGACGCCGACACCCTTCGCATCGACCTGCTCGCGGCTATCGCCGCCGCGCCTGATCTCGCTGTGCTCGACGGCATTCGCGTCGCCGCGCTCGGCAAGGCGGGGTCGGTGACGGCGCTGATGAAGACGCTGGGCAGCATGGCCCCCGACGTCCGGCTCGTCGATGGGCCGCGGCTCAACGCGCTCCGCGACGGCGTCGCCGCGGCGATCGCCGACCGCAAGGCGGAGCTGGAAGCCGCCGCCCTCGACGCGCGCCTCGCCGCCGAGCGTCTCGACCTGACGCTGCCGGTGTCGCCAGGCCCGGCGGGGACGATTCACCCGGTCAGCCAGGTGATGGACGAGCTCGCCGAGATCTTCGCCGACTTGGGCTTCGCCGTCGCCGACGGGCCTGAGATCGAGGACGACTGGCACAATTTCACCGCGCTCAACATTCCCGAGAGCCATCCGGCGCGGGCGATGCACGATACCTTCTACCTGACGCAGGGTGACCATGTGGCGCCGAACGGCCATCCCGCCGGCGCGGCGACGAGTCTCCGCTGGCTGCTGCGCACCCACACCTCACCGGTCCAGATCCGGACGATGCTGAACCAGCCGCCGCCAATCCGGATCATCGCGCCGGGGCGGACCTACCGCTCCGACAGCGATGCGACGCACACCCCGATGTTCCACCAGGTCGAGGGGCTGGTCATCGACCGCGGCATCACGATGGGCCATCTCAAGTGGACGCTCGAGACCTTCGTCAAGGCGTTCTTCGAGGTCGACGACGTGACGCTTCGCCTGCGCCCGAGCTATTTCCCGTTCACCGAGCCGTCGGTCGAGGTCGACGTCGGCTGCTCGTGGGACGGCGGCATGCTGTCGATCGGCGGAACCGCGTCGTGGCTCGAGATCCTCGGCTCGGGCATGGTCCACCCGCGGGTGATCGCCGCGTGCGGGCTCGACCCCGACGAGTACCAGGGCTTCGCCTTCGGCTGCGGCATCGACCGGCTGGCGATGCTCAAGTATGGCATGACCGACCTCCGTGCCTTCTTCGACGGTGACGCGCGCTGGCTGCGCCACTACGGTTTCAAGCCGACCGACGTCCCGACGCTGAGCGCGGGGGTGGGGGCGTGAAGTTCACCCTGTCGTGGCTGCGCGACCATCTTGCCACCGACGCCTCGCTCGACCGCATCGTCGACACGCTCAACGCGATCGGGCTCGAGGTCGAGGGCGTGACCGATCCGGCCGCCCGGCTCGCGGCGTTCACCGTCGCCGAGGTGCTGACCGCCGCGCCGCACCCCGCGGCCGACAAGCTCCGGGTACTAACCGTCGCCACCGGCTCGGGCGACCCGGTCCAGGTCGTGTGTGGCGCGCCGAACGCGCGGGCGGGGATGAAGGGCGTGTTCGGCGCGCCGGGGGCCTACGTCCCCAGCAGCGACCTGACGCTCAAGGTCGCGACGATCCGCGGCGTCGAGAGCCGCGGCATGATGTGCTCGATGCGCGAACTCGAACTGTCCGACGAGCACGATGGGATCATCGACCTGCCAGCCGACGCGCCGGTGGGAGCGGGCTATGCGGCGTGGGCCGGGCTCGACGATCCGGTGATCGAAATCGCGGTGACACCGAACCGGCAGGACTGCATGGGCGTCGCCGGCATCGCCCGTGACCTCGCCGCGGCCGGGCTCGGGACGCTGATCACGCCGCCCGTCGTGGCGATCGCCGGAGCTTTCCCGTGCCCGGTCGACGTCCGCACCGACGATTCCGATGCCTGCCCGGCCTTCCTCGGCCGGGTGGTGCGCGGGTTGACCAACGGAGCATCGCCGGAGTGGCTGGCGCGGCGGCTGCGGGCGATCGGGCAGAAGCCGATCAGCGCGCTGGTCGACATCACCAACTTCCTCACCTTCGACCGCGGTCGCCCGCTCCACGTCTACGATCTCGCCCACCTGACCGGTCCGGTCGGCGCCCGGCGGGCGAAGCCGGGCGAAACGATGGCCGCGCTCAACGGCAAGACCTATGCCCTCGACGCGACGATGACCGTGATCGCCGATGCGGCAGGTGTCCACGACATCGGCGGGATCATGGGCGGCGCGGCGTCGGGCGTGTCGGCGGCGACGACCGACGTCCTCATCGAGAGCGCCTATTTCACCCCCGAACGGATCGGCGCGACCGGCCGCGCGCTCGGTTTGACCAGCGACGCGCGGGCGCGGTTCGAGCGCGGGGTCGACCCGTCCTTCGTCCGGCCTGGGCTCGAGCTGGCGACGAAACTGGTGCTCGACCTGTGCGGCGGCGCGGCGTCCGACGTCGCTGTCGCCGGCGCGGTGCCGGTGCCCGACCGCGCCATCGCCTACGATCCCGACCGGACGCGGACGCTCGCCGGCGTCGCGGTCGCCGATGACGAACAGGCGGCGATCCTCGGCCGGCTCGGCTTCGGCGTGACGCGAGGGACGCCGTGGCAGGTCGCGGTCCCCTCGTGGCGGCGCGACATCGACGGCCCGGCCGATCTCGTCGAGGAGGTCGTCCGCATCCACGGCCTCGACCACGTGCCGTCGACGCCGCTGCCGCGCGCCGAGGGCGTCGCG
>CAHJWT010000038.1 GCA_903643075.1 Sphingomonadaceae bacterium
CACTCGAACTCGGTCGGCAAGCGCGCGCCGGCCCACGTCGCGAAGGCGTCGGCCTCGTAGTGACTGACGTGCGCGACCGGAGCGTCGGCGCGGCGCTCGACCGGGCCGCACAGCGTGAACTCGCCGCCGTCGTCGTCCCAGTGGAGCGGCGCGGCCAGCCCCTCGCGCTGCACCCACGCCCAGCCGTCGCTGAGCCACAGCGACGCCGTGCGGTAGCCGCCGTCGGCGACGAAGGCGGCCCAGTCGCCGGTGGTCACGCAGCTCCGCGCGAGCGCGAACGGCCGCAGTAGGGCGCGGTGCGCCGGCCCCTCGCAGTCGAAGGCGAAGCCGCCGCCGCGATGACCGACGCCGACGATGCCGCCGGGGTGGGACGCGAAGCCGCGGTCGGGCGCGACCGGCGCGGGCGGTGCGGCGGCGTACACCGCCAGCCGGAGCGGGTTCGCCGCGAACAGGTGGAGGATGTCGGTCAGCAACAGCTCCTGGTGTTGCTGCTCGTGGGCGATACCGAGGTCAATCAGGTCGCGCGCCGGCCCGTCAAGCCGATGCCAGACGCGGTCGAGCCCGGCGTCGACGTGGCCGCGCCACGCGAGCACCTCGGCGAGGCTCGGCCGCGTCAGCAGCCCGCGCGCGCAACGCGGATGGCGCGCGCCGACCGCCTCGTAATAGCTATTGAATAGGAAGCCGAAGCGGTCGTCGAACGGCGCGATGCCGATGGCTGAAAGGACGAAGGTTTCGAGAAACCAAGTCGTGTGGGCGAGGTGCCACTTGGCCGGCGACGCATCGTCCATCGACTGCACGGTCGCGTCGGCATCCGATAGCGGGGCAGCCAGCGCGACCGTCCGCGCCCGCGTCGCGAAGAAGCGGTCGTGCAGGTCGTCGGCAGGTGCGAGCGCAGCGGTCGCCATTCGTTCCCCTGTTCCGCCGGCAATAACGCTACCGGCTCGCTCCGGGTACCCACAAAATGTCGCCGCCGGGGTTGGCCACGCGCGCGGCGACGAACAGGTGGTCCGACAGGCGGTTGAGGTAGCAGATCGCGGCCGGATTGACCGGCTCGCGTCCCGCCGCAGTCACCGCCAGCCGCTCGGCGCGGCGGACGACGGTACGGGCGAGGTGGAGGTGCGCCGCCGCCGCCGTCCCGCCCGGCAGGATGAACGACGTCAGCGCCGCCAGCCCGTCGTTCATCGCATCGATCTCGGCCTCGAGCCGGGCGACCTGGCCGTCGGTCGCGCGCAGGCTCGTCGTGTCGGCGGCGAAGTCATCGCCCGGCGTCGCGAGATCGGCCCCGACGTCGAACAGGTCGTTCTGGATGCGGCCGAGCGCATGGTCGAGATCGCCGTCGGTATGCAGCCGCGCGATGCCGATGACCGAGTTCGCCTCGTCGACGGTCCCGTAGGCGGCGATCCGCGCATCGTCCTTCGCCCGCCGCGCCCCGTCGGCCAGCCCGGTCGAGCCGTCGTCGCCGGTGCGGGTGTAGATGCGGTTGAGCTTGACCATCAGCCGTGGCGGTTGACGAGGAACAGGACGATGATGATCACGATGGCGAGGCCCTGGAAGGCGACGCGGTAGCTCATCATCTTGTTCGACTGGACGCCGCCGACGTCCTTGCCGCGCGCCATGATGAAAATGCCGCGCGCCAGCACGGTCAGCGTCGCCAGCGCGGCGAGGATCATCAGGATGATGAGAATGGTCTGCGGCATCGCGCGGCCCCGGTTGCGAACAGCCTAGATGGGCGTGTGGCCACGAAAGCGAAAGGGACAGAGTGGCGCGGCCCGCCATGGCCGTCGCCGGCGTCCGCCTCAGGCGCGCGGCAGCCACTCGGTCAGGATGGCGTTGACCGCCTCGGGCGCTTCCTGCTGCACCCAGTGCGACACGCCGGCCAGGCGGCGGATAGTCAGGTCGGCGACGAAGCGGTCGGTGCCGTCGAGCGTCTCGAGCCCAAGCGCGGTGTCGGCCTCGCCCCAGACGATCAGCGTCGGGACGTCGACCCGGCCACCGTTGCCGACCGCCATCTTGTCGCGGTGGCGGACCGCGGCGCGGTACCAGTTCACCATCGCGGTCAGCGCGCCGTGGCGCTGCGCCGCGGCGGCGTAGACGTCGAGGACATCGGCGGGAAAGCGCGCCTTGTCGACCGCCATGCCGCGGAACGCACCGCGGACCCGGCGGGCGTCGTTCGCGCCGAGCCACGCCTCGGGCAGCCACGGCAGCTGAAAGAAGGCGATGTACCAACTCCGCTTGCGCTGCGGCCAGTGCTTGAGCGCGGCGGCGAAGCAGTAGGGGTGCGGCAGGTTCATTACGACGAGCCGCGCGATCGGCCGCACGCGGTTGATCGCGAAGTTCCACGCCACCGCGCCGCCCCAGTCGTGGGCGATCAGCGTCAGCGTCTTCGCGCCGCTGGCGTCGAACAGCGCGCCGACGTCGGCGACGAGCTTGTTCATCGTGTAGCTATCGACCCCGCCCGGCTGCGACGACGTACCGTAGCCGCGCTGGTTGGGCGCCCAGACGCGGTAGCCGAGGCCCGCCAGCAGCGGCAGCTGGTGCCGCCAGCTGAAGTGCAGCTCGGGGAAGCCGTGGAGGCAGAGCGCGAGATGGTCGCCGCTACCGGCCTCGGCGACCTCGAAGTCGAGGCCCCCCGCGGCGACGCGGCGGATGGCGATGCCGGGCGGCGGGTCGGGCCAGCTGGTGTCCATGGGCGATAGCGTAGCAGCGGCGATCGGCGGGGCAAGGCACGGCTTGCGGCTCTCCGGCATCCGGGCTAAATCCTGTAGCGTCACACGCTCGACACACTTCCGGTGGTAAGGCGAGGACGGACGGACGGTCGCGGGCATCCTTGCGGCCTTGAGTGCGACGAGGCCCGGCGGACCCACGGCCGCTCCCCACGAGGAGCGGGCGACGCATGTATCATCCCGACCTGTTGTCGCCGCCCGAAGCCTGCCCGGCGCTCGTCCTCAACGCTGACTATACGCCGCTGTCCTACTATCCGCTCAGCCTGTGGTCGTGGCAGACCGCGATCAAGGCGGCGTTCCTCGAGCGCGTCGACATCATCGCCGAGTACGACCGCGAGATCCGCAGCCCCAGCTTCGCGATGAAGCTGCCGTCGGTGATCGCGCTCCGCCAGTACGTCCGCCCGGCGACGCACCCAGCGTTCACGCGGTTCAACCTGTTCCTGCGCGACAAGTTCGCCTGCCAGTACTGCGGCTCGCGCGACCGCGAGGACCTGACCTTCGACCATGTCGTCCCGCGCGCCTACGGCGGCCGGACGACGTGGGAGAACGTCACCACCGCGTGCGCGCCGTGCAACCTCAAGAAGGGCGGACGGACGCCCGCCGAGGCGCACATGAACCTGCACCAGCGCGCCTACGCGCCGAACAACCACCAGCTCCAGGAGAACGGCCGCGCCTTCCCGCCGCATTATCTCCACACGACGTGGCGCGACTATCTCTATTGGGACAGCGAGCTCGAGGCCTGAGGCTCGAACGACTCGATGATCTGCCGCGTCGTCGCGCGAATGTGCGCCACCGTCGTCGCGATCAGGCCGTCGGCGTCGTGGGCGAGCGCGAGGTCGACGATGCGCTGATGCTCGCCGCCGATATCGCGCTGCTCGCGGTGGTGGATCGACAGGCCGCGGTAGCGCCCCGACTGCTCGTAGAGCGACCAGTGCAATGCGAGCAGGCGGCGGCTGCCGCACGCGCCGACCAGCGCGGCGTGGAAGTCGGCGTGCGCCGCGACCCACGCCGCGATCGAGCCGCGGTCGTCACTGGCCACGGGATAGGGCTTCGCGCGCAGGCGATGGGCGGCGGCGAGGATCCCCGCCTCCCAGTCGGCGTCGCCGCGCGCGACCGAGCGGCCGAGTGCGAGCGCCTCGACCTCGCAGCGGAGGTCGGTCAGGTCTTCGAGGTCGGCGATCGACAGCGGCGCGACGACGAAGCCGCGCTGGTCGCGCGCCTCGACGAGCTGTTCGGGAACCAGCCGCGACAGCGCCTCGCGGACCGCTCCGGGGCTGGTCCCGAGCGCGACGGCGAGGTCGACGATCTTGAGCTTGCGGCCCGGCGGGTACAGCCCGGCGAGGATATCGGCGCGGATCAGTTCGTAGGCGAGCGACGTTTGGCTGCGCGGCCCATCGCCGTCGGCCATCGCCGCCGCCAGCCGCATCACCACCCCGCCGCGCGGGCGAGAAACCCGTCCCAGCGGTCGCCGCGCCACGCGACATGATGGTCGGGGCGGACCAGCACGAGGGGATCCTCGTACAGCACGGTAATCGCCGGGCCGGGGCGGACGACGGCGAACGGCACGCCGAGGCCCTACGCCTGCGCCGCGGCGGCGGCGACCTGCGCCGGGTCGGCGTCGTCGGCGGCGATCAGCGCGAAGCCGTCGCCGAACGCGTCGTAGAGCGAGCGGCCGTCGGCGAGCCACGCGTGCGGCGCGAGGTAACCGGCACGCGCCGTCGGCGTGTAGACTTGGCTGTCGTGCGGCGGCGGCTCGCCCGGTTCGGCGGCGACGATCGGCGAGGCGTAGTCGAGGCCGAGGATGGCGCCGAGGGTGTCGAACTCGCGCCCCTTCGTCGCCTGGACCCCGGCCCCGACCGTCGCGCGGATCGCCGCCCCCTCGTCGGTCGCGTCCTCGATCGCCGGGGGGACCGGGGCGACGTAGATCGCGTAGTTGGCCATCGCCTCGTCGATCACCGCGCAGTGGGTCGGGCGGCGCTCGGTCTCGTAAGTACCGACCAGCCCCGGCCCGCCCGAGCCGGCGAGCGTCGCGGCGATCTTCCAGCCGATGTCGGCCCCGTCGCCGACGCCCATGTTCATGCCGTAGCCGCCGGCCGGCGGATGGAGGTGGGCCGCGTCGCCGACGAGGATGAAGCGGCGGTCGGCGTAGCGGTCGGCAAGCAGCTCGCTCGCCGTCCACGAATCGGCGCTGAGGATGTCGTACGGCAGGTCGATGCCGGTGCAGTCGGCGATCACCGCCTGCGCTTCGGCATCGGACAGGCGGTCGCCAGGCTTCGCCCCGCCGGGCATGAAGAACCACGTGTCGTCGCGGTCCATCGGGCCGATCGCGCTGAAGCCGTCCTTGCCGATCTGCCAGTAGATCGCCGCCGGGCCATGCGGATGCGCTTCGGCGAGGCCCGGTGCGCGGAAGATGATGTTGTAGGCGTGGCTTAGCCCCGCGCGCCCTTCGAGCTTGGCCCCGATCAGCTCGCGGACCGCGCTGCGCGCGCCGTCGGCTCCAATCAGGTAGCGCGCGGTAACGGTCGTCTCGTCGCCGCCCATCGCGACGATCGTCGCGACGACTCCGCGGTCGTCCTGCATCGCGGCGACGAAGAGTGTGTTAAAGCGGAGGTCGACCGACGGCAGCGAGCGGACCTTCTCCCCCATCACCTTTTCGAGCGTGTACTGCGGCACCCACTGGCCGTGCTCGGGATAAAGCGCCGACCGTTCGGGCGCGGCGTTGAACGCGTTGGCGAAGCGCGAGAGCTCGTGCCCGGCGAGGCGCGTCACGAAGACCATGTTGTTCGGGTAGTCGACGCCGAACGGCGCCTCCTCGGCGAGCCGGTCGGCGATGCCCCAGCGGCGGAGGTGGGTGCGGGTGCGGACGTTGGTCGTCTTCGGCCGCGGCGCGGTGCCGCCGCGCTCTTTGCGCTCGATGACGAGGACGCGGACGCCGCGCGACCCGAGCTCGATCGCCGCGGCGAGGCCGGCGGGGCCGGCGCCGGCGACGCGGACGTCGGTGTCGATCGTGGTCATGGCGTCGTCGTCGTCCCTCCCCCGACCTTATCCGCGGCCGCACGCCCGTCTATTGCTCCGCGCCGTTTTATCGCACAATATATATTTATTCTGGTGACGGTCATCATCATCGGGGAGGACGCATGGCCAAGGTGATCATCACGTGCGCGGTGACCGGGTCGATCCACACCCCGTCGATGTCACCCCACCTGCCGGTGACCGCCGCCGAGATCGCCGATGCCGCGATCGGCGCGGCCGAGGCCGGCGCGGCGATCGTCCACCTCCACGCGCGGAACCCGGTCGACGGCCGCCCCGACCAGAGCCCCGAGGCGTTCGAGCCGTTCCTCCGCGTGATCAAGCAGCGGTCCGACGTCGTCGTCAACCTGACTACCGGCGGCGCCGCGTACATGACCGTCGAGGAACGCGTCCGCCCGGCGGCGGTGTGGCAGCCCGAAGTCGCCAGCCTCAACATGGGGTCGATGAACTTCGCGCTGTTCCCGATGCTCAAGCGGTTCAAGGAGTTCGAGCACGCGTGGGAGCCGGCGATGCTCGAGGGCAGTCGCGACCTCGTCTTCCGCAACAGCTTCAAGGACATCGCCTACTGCCTCGAGACGCTCAACGGGACCGGCACCCGCTACGAATTCGAGTGCTACGACACCAGCCACCTCCACAACCTCCACCACTTCTACACCGAGGGGCTGGTGCAGGCCCCGCTGTTCATCCAGACGGTATTCGGCCTGCTCGGCGGGATCGGCACCCACCCCGAGGAAATCCTCCACATGAAGCGGACCGCCGACCGGCTGTTCGGCGACCAGTACCGCTGGTCGGTGCTCGGCGCCGGCGCGGCGCAGATGCGGGTGGCGACGATCGCCGCGGCGATGGGCGGCAACGTCCGCGTCGGGCTCGAGGATTCGCTGTGGGCCGGCCGCGGCAGGCTCGCAACGAGCAACGCCCAGCAGGTGACGCAGGTGCGGTCGATCGTCGAGGCCATGGGGCTCGAGGTCGCCACCCCCGACGAGGCGCGCGCGATCCTGTCCCTCAAGGGCGGCGACAAGGTGGCGTTCTAGCCATGCTGACCCGCCTGACCGGCACCGCGCCGTGCCCGTGCTGCGCCTATGCCCACGCCGAGGCGATCCTGCCGTTCGCGCTGTCGCGGATCGTCGGCGGCTCCCGTGCCGCGGCGCGTAACGATGCGATCACGGCGATCGACCCGCCGCCGTCGGGGCCGCTCGCGCTCGCCGGGGTGACCGTCGTCGATCCCGCCACCGGCAACGTGGCGCACGATAGGACGGTGACGATGAACTTGGGCCGCATCCTCGACGTCTTCCCGCGCGGCTCGCGCGAGCCCGATCCTTCGGTCGACACGATCGACGCGCGGGGCAAGTGGGTCGTGCCGGGCTACAACGACATGCACAGCCACGTGCTGGAACTCGCCGAGCCGGCCGGCGCGCTCGCGCTGATGCTGGCGGAGGGGGTGACCGGGTTCCGCCAGATGTCGGGGTCGCCGCGGCTGCTGGCGAAGCGCCGCGCCGGACGGTTGGCGCTCGGCGAGCACGCGCCGGCGCTCCACGAGACGCCCGGCGCGATCCTGACGCCATTCAACGCCGGCTCGGCCGCAGCGGTGACGGCCGAGATGGAGCAGCAGAAACGCGAGGGCGCCGACTTCATCAAGATGGGGCTGGTCGGGGCCGACGTGTTCTATCACGCGATCGCCGAGGCGAAGCGGATCGGCATTCCCGTCCTCGGTCACCTCCAGGAGGGGACCGACGCGGTCAAGGCGACGGCGATGGGGTTCCGCTCGATCGAGCACCTCGGCCCCGGCAGCACGATGTGGGCGGCGTGCTCGACCGAGGAGGAACGGATGCGCGCCGAGGCGTACCGCCAGCCGTTCATCAAGACCCCGCCGGTCAAAATCCCGTTCCTCGAACGGATCGTCATGGCGCGGCTGCGGAAGCTGCTGGTTAACCCCGCCGCCTTCGCCGACCCGGCCGACGTCGCGCGCATCCAGGTCGGCCTCGACACCTTCAGCGAAGGCAAGGCGCAGGACGTCGCCGGCAAGTTCGCCGAGGACGGCAGCTGGCAGGTGCCGACGCTCGTCCGGCTGCGCACCCAGGAGTTCGCCGACAGCCCTGAGTACGCGGTCGACGACGGCCTCGCCTACATGCCGCGCGCGGCGGTCAAGACGTGGCGCGAGGTGACCGCGCGCTTCACCAAGCTACCCGCGGCGACGCGCGCGACCTTCCGCAACGCCTATCCGCGCCAGCGTGCGCTGGCCAAGCTGTTCGCAGACTCCGGCGTCCGGATGATGACCGGCACCGACGGCGGCGCGCTGATGGGGCCGGGCCTGACGATGAAGCAGGAATTTGCCGAGCTCGCCGCCGAGGGCCTCGCGCCGCTTACGATCCTGCGAATGGCGACGGTCGCGGCCGCCGACTACCTCGGCCGCGTCGGGACGATGGGGATAGTCGCTAGCGGCGCCGACGCCGACCTCGTCGTCCTCGACGCCGACCCCCTTGCGCGCGTCGAGAACCTCCATGCGATCTCGGGCGTCGTCCGCGCCGGACACTGGCATGCGCGTGCGACCCTCGACCAGGTGCGCGACCGCCTCGCCGCGGGCGGCGGCCGCCTCGCCGCCTGACCGGGTGCCACCTTAGCGCTTGACCCCGCCCCCCGCGCCGCGCCACCTTGTCGCCGCGAACGAACCCCGACGGGGCAGCGCGGCGTCAAGGGGACTTCGGACATGAACTGGCGCATCAAGTCGCTCGACGCGGTCCTCGCCACCGCCGAGCGCAAGCCGCTGACGCGAAGCCTCGGCGCGTTCCAGCTGACCATGCTCGGCATCGGCGGGACGATCGGCACCGGCATCTTCGTCCTGACCGCGACCGCGGCGTCGAAGGCGGGGCCGGCGATGATGATCAGCTTCATCATCTGTGGCGTCGTCTGCCTGCTGACCGCGCTCGCCTATTCCGAACTCGCGGCGATGATCCCGGTATCGGGGTCGGCGTACACCTTCAGCTATGCGACCTTCGGCGAGATTCCGGCGTGGATCGTCGGCTGGGGGCTGGTCCTCGAATACGCCATCGCATCGAGCGCGGTCGCGGTCGGCTGGTCGGGCTATATGGTCGGGCTGGTCAACCGTTTCTTCCATGTCAGCGTACCGCCGACCTTCGTCCACGGCCCGTTCGACGCGACGCCCGGCGTGATCAACCTGCCGGCGATGTTCATCGCCCTCGCGGTGACGATGCTGCTCGTCATCGGCACCAAGGAGAGCGCGCGGTTCAACGCGGTACTGGTGATGATCAAGATCCTCGCGCTGTGCATGTTCCTCGCGCTCGCGCTGCCGGTCATCCACGACGCGAATTTCCACCCGTTCATGCCCAACGGCTTCTTCAGCCACGAGATCGCCGACCCGTTCAAGCCGGGGGTGATGGCCTCGGTCGGGGTATCGGCGGCGGCGGCGACGATCTTCTTCGCCTTCGTCGGCTTCGACAGCGTCTCGACCGCCGCCGAAGAGACGATCAACCCCAACCGCAACATCCCGATCGGGCTGATCGGCGCGCTCGGCATCTCGACCGTCCTCTACATGCTCGTCGGCATCGCCGCGACGGGGTCGGTCGGGGCGCAGCCGACCGGCGAACTCGCGCGGTCGAGCGAGGCGCTGGCCTACGTCCTGAAGACGATCGACTTTCCGGGCGCGGCCAACCTTCTCGCGATCGCCGCCGGCATCGCGCTGCCGTCGGTCATCCTCGCGCTGATGTTCGGGCAGACGCGCATCTTCTTCGTCATGGCGCGCGACGGGCTGCTGCCGCCGGTGCTGTCGCGCATCCACCCGCGCTTCCACACCCCGCACGTCATCACCATCGCCACCGGCATCTTCGTCGCGTGTTTCTCGGCCGCCTTCCCGGTCGACCTTCTGGCCGACGTGTCGAACACCGGCACCCTCCTCGCCTTCGTCGCGGTCGCGGTCGGTGCGATGGTGCTCCGCGTCCGCGATCCCGGCCGGCGGCGGCCGTTCCGCGCGCCGCTGATCTGGGTGACCGCGCCGCTCGCGGCGCTCGGCTGCGCCTTCCTGTTCTTCTCGCTGTCGAGCCTGACCAAGGAGCTGTTCGTCGGCTGGACCGCGCTCGGCCTGCTGATCTATTTCACCTACAGCCGCACCCGGTCGAACGTCGCCAAGGGGGTGATCGACTCCGGCGGTCTCGAGGTCGCCGAACGCGCCTGACGGACCCGGTCGACCCCGCCGCCGATCCCCGCTAGAGCCGCTCGTCACCCACGGGAACCCGCGCTTGCTCCGCCGCCTCTACGCCCGCCTCCTCGTCCTCGCCGGGCGGCCCGACGCCGAGTGGTGGCTGGCGCTGGTCAGCTTCGTCGACGGCGCGTTCTTCACCATCCCGCCCGAGCTGCTCCAGCTGCCGATGTCGCTCAGGCGGCCCGACCGCGCGCTCCGTTACGGGGTGATCGGCCTGGTCGCGTCAGCGGCGGGAGCGGTCGTCGCCTACTGGCTCGGCTTCGCGCTGTTCGCGACCGTCGCCGCACCGCTCCTCGCCTTCCTCCACAAGACCGCCGAGTTCGACCAGTTCCGCGTCGCCGTCGGCCACAACGCGGTGCTGTGGCCGCTCGCCTTCCTGTGGGCGCCGATGCCGGCGGCGATCGCGGCGGGGAGCATCCACCTCGGGCTCGGGGCCGCGCTCGCCGCATCGGTCGTCGGCCGCGGCAGCCGCTTCCTGATCGTCGCCGTGCTCCTCAAGCGCTACGGCGACGCCGCCGAGCACTTCATCGAGGCGCACTTCCACCGCGTCGCGATCGTCGCGGTGGCGCTCATCGCCGCTTATGTTGTCTATCGCTATGTCTTCTAGGCTCGCCAATGCGCTGGTCCTGACCGGGAGCGCGGCGCTGCTCGGCGGCGCGCTCGCCTTCCAGTACCTCGGCCATCTCGCGCCTTGCGAGATGTGCCTGTGGCAGCGCTGGCCGCATGTCGCCGCGCTGGTCCTCGGGCTGGCGGCGTGGGCGATGGGCAGCCGCCGCGGCGTCGTCGCGCTGGCGGCGGTCGCGGTGCTCGCGTCGGCGGGCATCGGCTATTACCACGCCGGGGTCGAATACCACTGGTGGGCGGGGCCGCAGGCGTGCACCGCCCCCGCCTTCGCCGCCGGGACGGACTTCATCACCGCCGCGCTCGCCAGCCCGATGATCCGCTGCGATGCGGCGGCGTGGACGCTGTTCGGGGTGTCGATGGCCGGGTACAACGCGCTGATCTCGACGGGAATCGGAGGTACGGCGCTGTGGCTGCTCAGGAGACGGTCGAGGCGATGATCCGCGTCGACCACGCCGGCGAGTACGGCGCGGCGCGGATCTACGCCGGCCAGCTCGCGGTGATGGGCGGCCGCGGCCCGGTCGCGCCGGCGATCGGCCGGATGCGCGCGCAGGAGGCGCGTCACCTCGCGGTGTTCGACGACCTGATCACGCGCCGGCGGGTGCGGCCGACGCTCCTCCACCCGCTGTGGCACGTCGCCGGCTATGCGCTCGGCGTCGGCACCGCGCTCCTCGGTCCCGACGCGGCGATGGCGTGCACCGTCGCGGTCGAGACCGAGATCGACCGGCACTACCAGGCGCAGCGCGACCAGCTCGCCGACGGCCGCGATCCCGAGCTCGCCGGCCACATCGCCGACTTCCAGGCCGAGGAGGTCGAGCACCGCGACACCGCCGCCGAGATGGGCGGGACGGGCTACCCCGTCCTGTCTGCTCTGATCCGCGCCGGCTGCCGCGCGGCGATCGCCGTTACGCAACGCATCTAGAGCAGCGGCAGCGCGACGAGCAGCCGCGAGTCGATCACGCAGCCGCGCACCCGCGCGGCGTCGAGCCACGCCGCCAGCCCGTCGATCGGCGCGACGTGGACGACGATGTCCTCGCCGTCGACCCCGCCGCCCGCGCCGGTCCTAGACAGTCCGGTCGCCCGGAACAGGGTAAACATCTCGGCCGACATGCCCGGCGAGGTGGCATACTCGCCGAGGTTCACCCATTCGGCGGCGGCGAAGCCCGTCTCCTCGGCCAGCTCGCGGGCCGCGGTCGTGGCCGGATCGAAGTCGCCGTCGTCGCCGATCAGCCCCGCCGGCAGCTCGATCGTCCGCCGGCCCAGCGCGCGGCGGAGCTGTTCGACCAGCACGATCTCGCCGGCATCAGTGGTGGCGAGGATCACCGCCGCCCCCATCGCCCCGCGCCGCCGGACGAACTCCCACGTCCCGTCGATCAGGACCTCGAGATACTTGCCCTGCCAGACGGGGTTCGCGCTCCCCTCCCGCTTGCGGGAGGGGTCGGGGGTGGGAATGTGCGATTGACCGCGGCCCGTGTCGCTCCCCCCCCCCGCGCCGGCTTCGCCGTCTCTCGCCCCTCCCGCAGGCGGGAGGGGAGGCAGGCGGCTCACGCTTGCCGTCCCGCGATCAGCACGTCGACCACGCTCGGATCGGCCAGCGTCGAGGTGTCGCCCAGACTGCTCGTGTCGCCTTCCGCGATCTTCCGCAGGATGCGGCGCATGATCTTGCCCGAGCGCGTCTTGGGCAGCGCCGGGGTCAGGTGGAGGCGATCGGGCGTCGCGATCGGGCCGATGATGCGGCGGACGGTCGCCTTTAGGTCGTCGCGCAGGCCGTCACTCTCCGCGACCCCGGCGTTGAGCGTGACATAGGCGTAGATGCCCTGGCCCTTGACGTCGTGGGGGAAGCCGACGACCGCCGCCTCGGCAACGTCGGGGTGGGCGACGAGCGCGCTCTCGACCTCGGCGGTGCCGAGGCGGTGGCCGCTGACGTTGATCACGTCGTCGACGCGGCCGGTGATCCACCAGTAGCCGTCGGCGTCGCGCCGCGCCCCGTCGCCGGTGAAGTAGAGGCCCCGGTAGGTGCTGAAGTAGGTCTGGACGAAGCGGTCGTGGTCGCCGAACACGGTGCGCGCCTGGCCCGGCCACGACCGCGTGATGACGAGGTTGCCGCTCGCTTCGCCGTCGAGAAATTTCCCGTCGGCGTCGACCAGCGCCGGCTCGACCCCGGGGAGCGGCAGCGTCGCCGAACCGGGCTTGAGGTCGGTCGCGCCGGGCAGCGGCGCGATGAGGACGCCGCCGGTCTCGGTCTGCCACCACGTGTCGACGATCGGCAGCTTCCCCCCGCCGACGACGCGGTGGTACCAGCCCCACGCCTCGGGGTTGATCGGCTCGCCGACCGAGCCGAGGAGGCGGAGCGACGACAGGTCGTGCTTCGCCACCGGCGCGTCGCCGTCGCGCATCAGTGCGCGGAGCGCGGTCGGCGCAGTGTAGAAGACGTTGACGCGGTGCCGCTCGACGACCGCCCAGAAGCGGTCGGAGGCGGGAAAGGTCGGGACGCCTTCGAACATGAGCACGGTCGCGCCGGCGCTGAGCGGCCCGTAGACGATGTAGCTGTGCCCGGTGACCCAGCCGACGTCGGCGGTGCACCAGAACACCTCGCCGGCCCGGTAGTCGAACACGAGGTCGAAGGTGAAGTTGGCCCACAGCAGGTAGCCGGCGGTGGTGTGGAGCACCCCCTTCGGCGTCCCCGTCGAACCGCTGGTGTAAAGGAGGAACAGCGGGTCCTCGGCACCCATCGCCGCGGGTTCGCGGGTGTCGGCGACGGCCTCACGCCGCTCGTGCCACCAGTGGTCGCGGTCCGGCGTCATCGGGCAGTCGCCGCCGCCGTGGCGGACGACGAGGACGGCGTCGATCCCGCCCGCGATCCCGGCCGCCGCGTCGACCGCGGTCTTTAGCGGCAGCGGCCGGCCGCCGCGACGTCCGGCGTCGGCGGTGATCACCACCTTCGACCCCGCGTCGGCGATCCGCCCGGCGATCGCCTCGGGCGAGAAGCCGGCGAAGACGACGGAATGGACCGCGCCGAGCCGCGCGCAGGCGAGCATCGCCACCGCCGCCTCGGGGATCATCGGCAGGTAGATCGTCACCCGGTCGCCGCGCTGCACGCCGAGGCCGGCGAGGACGTTGGCCATGCGGCACGCATCGGCGAGCAAGTCGCCGTAGGTGACGCGGCGTGGTGCGGTCGACGGGTCGTCGGCTTCCCAGATGATCGCGACGCGGTCGCGCGGGTGGCGGTCGAGGCAGTTGACGCTGGCGTTGAGCACGCCGTCAGCGAACCACTTGATGTCGACCGGATCGAAGCTCCAGTCGCCCATCACCGTCGGTGGCGTCAGCCAGTCGAGCCGGCCGACCTCGCCGCGCCAGAATGCGGCGGGATCGTCGTGCGCCGCCGCGCGCAACGCCGCCGCCCGCGCCGCGTCGACGCG
>CAHJWT010000039.1 GCA_903643075.1 Sphingomonadaceae bacterium
CCGCGCGCCCTGCCGCTCGGCGGCGGCGAGGGCGTCGCCGGTTGCGCCCTTGGCCGCGTCGCGCGCGGCGGCGAGGTCGCGCGCGGCGGCCTCGACGTTCAACTCGCCGACCGGCGTCGCGCTGTCGGCGAGGATGGTCAGCCCGTCGGGACCGACCTCGGCGAAGCCGCCGTCGACGAAGATGCGCTCGGGCACGTCGCCGAAACCGGTTGGATAGATCGCGATCGCGCCGGGGCGAATCGTCGACACCAGCGGCGCATGGCCGGGCAGGACGCCGAAGTCGCCTTCGGTGCCGGGCACGACGACCATGAATACTTCGCCGGATCGGAGCAGGCGCTCGGGGCTGACGAGGTCGAAGTGGAGAGTGTCGAGCACTATGCCGCGTCCTGCGCCAGCTTCTCGCCCTTCGTCACCGCGTCCTCGATCGTGCCGACGAGGTAGAACGCCGCCTCGGGCAGGTGGTCGTATTCGCCGGCGACGATCGCCTTGAAGCCCTTGATCGTGTCCTCGATCTTGACGAACACGCCGGGCGTGCCGGTGAAGATCTCGGCGACGTGGAACGGCTGGCTGAGGAAGCGCTGGACCTTGCGCGCGCGGGCGACGGTCAGCTTGTCCTCCTCCGACAGCTCGTCCATGCCGAGGATGGCGATGATGTCCTGCAGGCTCTTGTACTTCTGCAGCACCTCCTGGACCGAGCGCGCGACGGCATAGTGCTCGTCGCCGACGGTGCGCGGCTCAAGGACGCGGCTGGTCGAATCGAGCGGGTCGACGGCGGGATAGATGCCGAGTTCGGCGATCGACCGACTGAGCGTCGTCGTCGCGTCCAAGTGGGCGAACGACGTCGCTGGGGCCGGGTCGGTCAGGTCGTCGGCGGGGACGTAGATCGCCTGGATCGAGGTGATCGAGCCCTTGTTGGTCGAGGTGATCCGCTCCTGCAGCTGCCCCATGTCGGTCGCCAGCGTCGGCTGGTAGCCGACCGCCGACGGGATGCGGCCGAGCAGCGCCGACACCTCCGACCCCGCCTGGGTGAAGCGGAAGATGTTGTCGACGAAGAACAGCACGTCCTGCCCCTCGACGTCGCGGAAATACTCGGCATTGGTCAGGCCCGACAGTGCGACGCGGGCGCGCGCGCCCGGCGGTTCGTTCATCTGGCCGTAGACGAGGGCGACCTTCGACCCTTCGCTGGTCGCATTGCCGTCGGCATCCTTGGCGATGACGCCGGCATCGAGGAACTCGTGATAAAGGTCGTTGCCCTCGCGCGTCCGCTCGCCGACGCCGGCGAAAACCGACGTGCCGCCGTGCCCCTTGGCGATGTTGTTGATCAGTTCCTGGATGAGGACGGTCTTGCCGACACCGGCCCCGCCGAACAACCCGATCTTGCCGCCCTTGGCATAGGGCGCGATCAGGTCGATGACCTTGATACCGGTAACGAGGATCGCGCTGTCGGTCGCCTGGTCGATGAATAGCGGGGCCTCGGCGTGGATCGGCATCGTCGTCTCGGCGTCGACCGGCCCGCGCTCGTCGATCGGCTCGCCGATGACGTTGAGGATGCGCCCGAGGGTCTTCGGCCCGACGGGGACGCGGATCTGGCCGCCGGTGTCGGTCACGCTCTGCCCGCGGACGAGGCCGTCGGTCGCATCCATCGCGATGGTGCGGACGGTGTTCTCGCCGAGGTGCTGCGCGACCTCGAGCACGAGGCGACGGTCCTCGACCCTAGTTTCGAGCGCCGACAGGATCGCCGGCAGTTCTGTGTCAAAGGCGACGTCGACGACCGCGCCGATGACCTGCGAAACGCGGCCGATGTTGTTGGTGGTGGGGGTGGTGGCCATGGGTGGTCCTTCGATCGGTTCGGCGAGGTCAGAGCGATTCCGCTCCGGCGATGATCTCGATGAGTTCGGTCGTGATCGCGGCCTGGCGGGTGCGGTTGTAGACGATGGTCAGGCGGGTGATGATGTCGCCGGCGTTGCGTGTCGCGTTGTCCATCGCCGTCATCTGCGCGCCGAAGAAGCCCGCCTGGTTCTCGAGCATCGCGCGGAAGATTTGGACGGCGAGGTTGCGCGGCAGGAGGTCGGTGAGGATCGACTCCTCGTCGGGCTCGTACTCGATCGCGGCGGGCGGCGGGCTCCCGGCCGGTGCCGTCGTCTCGGGCTTGGCTGCTTCGGGCAGTGCGGCGGGGATCAGCTGAACGCGGGTCGGTTCCTGGACCAGCGGCGAGCGGAAGGTCGAGAAAAACAGCTCGGCGACGTCGAACTCGCCGGCGTTGAAGCGCTCGATGACTTGCGCTGCGATGCCCTGCGCATCGGCGAACGCCTGTGCCTTGCCGTGGACGAGGTCGAGCGTGTCGAGGATCGCCGCCCGGTGCGTCCGGACGAAGGCGGCGCGGCCCTTGCGCCCGGCCAGCAGCAGCTTGACCGTCTTGCCCTGCGCCGCCAGCTCGTCGGCGCGGCGGCGGGCGAGGCGGACGATGTTGGTGTTGAACCCACCGGCGAGACCACGCTCGGAAGTCACGACGACAAGGAGGTAGGTCTGGTCCTGCCCGGTCCCGATCAGCAGCCGCGGGCTCTCCGGCCCGACGACGACGCGGCTGCCGAGGCTCGCCATCACCACCGCCATCCGCTCGGAATACGGCCGCGCCGCCTCCGCCGCCTCCTGCGACCGGCGCAGCTTGGCCGCAGCAACCATCTTCATCGCCTTGGTGATCTTCTGCGTCGACTTGATCGACGCGATCCGCAGCTTGAGGGCTTTGAGGGAGGCCATTTCTTCCTTCTTGTCGTCATCCTGGCCAATGCCAGAATCCATTTCCGCACGTGATCAACAGGTGGAGGCGTGGATGCTGGCTTTCGCCAGCAAGACGACGGTTTAAATCAAGCGAACGTCCGCCCGAACTCGGTCAGCATCGCGCTGAGCGCCTTCTTCGTATCGTCGCTGATGTCCTTACTCGTCCGGATCGCGACCAGCAGGTCGGCATGGTTGGCGCGGACGTCGGCGAGGAGCGCGCTTTCGTAGCGCGTCACGTCCTTCGTCGGCACCTTGTCGAGGAAGCCGTTGACGCCGGCGAAGATGCTGACGACTTGCTCCTCGAACGGCATCGGCTTGAACTGGCCCTGCTTGAGCAGCTCGGTCAGGCGCGCGCCGCGGTTGAGCAGCTTCTGGGTCGACGCGTCGAGGTCGCTGCCGAACTGGGCGAAGGCGGCCATCTCGCGGTACTGGGCAAGCTCGAGCTTGATCGACCCGGCGACCTTCTTCATCGCCTTGGTCTGCGCGGCGCTGCCGACGCGGCTGACGCTCAGGCCGACGTTGATCGCCGGGCGGATGCCCTGGAAGAACAGCTCGGTCTCGAGGAAGATCTGGCCGTCGGTGATCGAGATAACGTTGGTCGGGATGTACGCCGAGACGTCGCCGGCCTGCGTCTCGATGATCGGCAGCGCGGTCAGGCTGCCGCTGCCGTGGGCGGCGCTCATCTTGGCGGCGCGCTCGAGCAGGCGGCTGTGGAGATAGAAGACGTCGCCGGGATAGGCCTCGCGGCCCGGCGGACGGCGGAGCAGCAGCGACATCTGGCGATACGCGACTGCCTGCTTCGACAGGTCGTCGTAAACGATGACCGCGTGCATCCCGTTGTCGCGGAAATACTCGCCCATGGTGCAGCCGGTGTACGGCGCGAGGAACTGGAGCGGTGCCGGCTCCGACGCCGTCGCGGCGACGACGATCGAATACGCCATCGCACCGTTCTCTTCGAGCGCGCGGACGATCTGGGCGACGGTCGATCGCTTCTGGCCGACGGCGACGTAGATGCAGAACAGCTTCTTGGTATCGTCGTCGCCGGCGGCGGTGTTGGCCGTCTTCTGGTTGATGAAAGTGTCGAGCGCGACGGCGGTCTTGCCGGTCTGGCGGTCGCCGATGATCAGCTCGCGCTGGCCGCGACCGACTGGGACGAGGGCGTCGAGCGCCTTCAGCCCGGTCTGCATCGGCTCGCTGACCGACTGGCGCGGGATGATGCCAGGGGCCTTGACCTCGACGCGGCTGCGGGTGACGTCGGTCAGCGGGCCCTTGCCGTCGATCGGGTTGCCGAGGCCGTCGACGACGCGGCCGAGCAACCCCTTGCCGATCGGCACGTCGACGATCGTCCCGGTGCGCTTGACCGTGTCGCCTTCCTTGATCGTCGAGTCCGACCCGAAGATGACGATGCCGACGTTGTCGGCTTCGAGGTTGAGCGCCATGCCGCGAATGCCGCCGGGAAACTCGACCATCTCGCCGGCCTGGACGTTGTCGAGACCGAAGACGCGGGCGATGCCGTCGCCGACCGACAGGACCTGGCCGACCTCGCTGACTTCGGCCTCGGTGCCGAAGTTGGCGATCTGGTCGCGGATGACCTGCGAGATCTCGGCGGCGCGGATGTCCATGGGTTAGCCCTTCATCGCGCTGGCGAGCGCGTTCAATTTGGTGCGAAGCGAGCTGTCGACCATCTTCGAGCCGACGCGGACGACGAGCCCGCCGAGAATCTCGGGATCGACGTTCAAGACCAGCGCCGCGTCGGCCCCGAGGCCGGCGCGAAGCTTGGCCCTGAGCGCCTTCTGCTGCTCGTCGTCGAGCGGGTGGGCACTCGTCACCTCGGCGGTGATCTCGCCGCGCTGGCGGGCGGCGAGGCGGTCGAAGTCGCGGATCACCGCCGGCAGCGCCGACAGGCGGCGGTTATGGGCGAGGACGCCAAGGAATTTCGCTGTCAGTGGATCGAGCTGCATCGCGGCGGCGACGGCGGCGACCGCCTTGCCCGCCGCCGCGCGGTCGATCATCGGGCTCGTCATCAGAGTGCGGAGGTCGGACGAGTCGGCGAGGCCGGCCTTGATCGACGCAAGGCTGGCGGCAACCGCGTCGACCGCCTTCGCCTCGCGCGCGAGGTCGAACAGCGCCGTGGCGTAGCGCCCCGACAATCCCGCAACGATGCCGCCAGAAGTTTCCATGAAGCCGCCCAGACCTTAGCGATAAGTGCCACGCGGCACCGGCAGAAGCGGCCCCAGGCGTCAAGCGAGGGCGCGTTAGCATGGGGTCCGCGCCCATGCAAGGCGGCGACCGGAACCGCCGACCGGGCTGCGCATTGTCGGGCCAACGCTAACCGGAGTTACCGACATGAAGAGAATCAATCTGCTGACCGCTGCCGCTGCGATGCTCGTTCCTGCCGCGGCGATGGCGATCCCGCTGCCCGCCCCGACCTACGTCAAGAAGGCCGGTGCCGCCGACATGTTCGAGATCGAATCGTCAAAGCTCGTCCAGAACAGCGGTGACTCCCAGGTCGCCCAGTTCGCCCAGATGATGATCACCGACCACACCAAGTCGACCGCCGACGTCACTGCCGCCGCTCAGGCCGACGGGCTGACGCCCGGCCAGCCGATGCTGACGCCCAAGCAGAAGCAAATGCTCGACAGCCTCAAGGCGACCAATGGCAGCAAGCGCGACCTGCTCTACAAGAAGGACCAGATCGCCGCGCACATGGATACGCTCGCGTTCCAGAAGGAATACGCGATGTCGGGCGACAAGCCGAACCTGAAGGCGGCCGCCGGCAACATCGTGCCCGTCGTCCAGACCCACCTCGATGCGGTCAAGGCGATGACGCCGGCCGGCGCGAAGGCGCAGTAAGTCGTTGCGAGGCGCGCCTACCGAATGGTTTGGTTCAACCAATTCAATTCGGTAGCGCGCCTCGGTTCATCGCAAAGCAATCTTTTTTAAGCAACCTTCACATCGCACTCGCGTATCGCGCCAAGGCGGTTTTGCCTTGCAGGAGTGTCGCGATGGGTCGGATTTACGGGCTGGTGGTTCTGGGTGCGTTGGCAATAGGGATGCCGGCCGCCGCCGCGGTCCAGACCGTCAAGGTCAATGCGACCTTCGGGCAAGCGCCGGACAATTACACCTACGACTTCGGCGGCGGCAATTCGCTCACCTTCACGGTGGTCGATCCGGCGTTCTTCGCCACCAACCCGGATGGTGTCTCGACCGCCGGCAATGCCCAGGTCGGTAGCCTCGGTCCGTTCTTCGGCAACGGACCGACTTCATATTTTACCAATCGTGGCGGGTCGATCGGACCCGAGACGCCATTCTTCTACAATTCGTATGCCACGCCGGCGGCGATCCCGTTTTCGATCGTCGACGGATTGGTGCCTTTCCGCTTCGATCTCGGTCAAGGGTATCAGTATGGTTATGCCGATGTCGGCGGGTCGCTGGTCCACGGCTTCCGCTTCGATACGACGCCCGGTGTGAATGTTGCGCTCGCCGCGATCCCCGAACCGGCCAGCTGGGCGATGATGCTTGCCGGGTTCGGCATCGTTGGCGCGGCGTCGCGTCGACGGCGGGTGGTGGCGGCCTAGCCGGCGACCTCGCGGTCGAGCGTCGCGAGCAGGTCGGGGATCATGGTAAGATGCGGGCGTTCGGCGGCGAGGATCGCCGCGAACGCCCGCCGCTTTATGGCAGTGATCTGCGCAAGATCGAATGGCGGGGCCGCCGACGAGACGACGATGTCGATCAGCCGGTCGGCTCCGTGGAGGCGACCCCAGAGATAGTCGTTCTCGCGGTAGGCGCGGCTGAAAAAAGCGCCGAACGAATTGAATTGCGTACCCTTCAGCGTCGCGGCGTGGCCGCCGGCGCGGATTGCGACCGCGTCGTCGGGCGAGATGCGGTCGACCTTGATCTCGTCGAATTCGTCGAGGCCGTCGCCGTGGAGCAGCGGCAGCATCGCGATGTCGTAGAACGGAAAGCCGAGCCATGCGCGGAGCAGCGCGCGGCGGACTGGCGCGGCGAGGTCGTGCGCGAGGACCTCGACCAGTCGCGCGTCGGTCGCGGCGTCGAGCGATTTCAGGTCGAGCGCCGCCTCGAACGCCGCGAGCGCCGCCGCCGGGTCGGCCGGCGTCGCGATACCGCCGAGATAGTCGTCGCGCCGTCGATCGAGATAAGGGGCGAGCAGATCGTAGATCGTCGCCTTCAACGTGTCGGTCGCCCCGCGATCGACGTCGCCCTGCTCGGTCGCCAGCCGGTTCAGCCGGCGGAGGAGGAAGCGCAGGCGGCGGATGCGGAATTCGAGGTCGAAGCGGCGGAGGAAGTCGACGAACGCCGAGTAGGCTCCGCCGCGCGCCGTCGCGCCCGCCACCGCAAGGCGCTCGCCGTTGATCAGCGCGGCGACCGCCATACCCGCCACGGGGCCGGCGGCGGCGGCTATCCGTTCGGCGACGGTCTCGGTGACCTGCGCCAGCTTGAGCGCGCCATAGGCGGCATAGGCGAACCCCGCGCCGCGCGCCGCCGCGGTCTGCGCCCGCGACCGCCACGCGCTTAACCGCTGCGGCGTCAGCGGCAGCACGAAGAAGCGCAGGCCGATCGCGTCCTCGATCGCCGCGTCGACCTGAGGCGTCATGCCGTCGACGACGATGCGCAGCCGGCGGACGCGCGCCGACAGCGCCGCGATCGCTTCGAGATTGTCGCGGATCGGCTGCTCGCGCGGGATGTCGGCGAGGGCGCGGAGGACGGTGGTGAAGAAGCCGGGGGCCATGACGCCGTCGGCCGGGCCGTCCTGCCCGTGCATCCCCGGCTTGGGGTCGATATAGACAAAACGGCGGTCGACCTCGCGGTGCGACGGGCGGCGGCGGAGCGCGTCGATCGCCGGGCCGAACGGCCGGTTGTTGAGGACGCTGCCGTCGATCAGCGCCGCGTCCTCGAAGCGCCGCCCGCTCGCGGCGCGGCGCGGGAAAATGCGCTGCAGGAACGCCGCGCGTCCGGGCCACGTCGCGCCGCGCGCCGCGACGACGGCGTCGATCTCGCCGACCTGCGCCGGCGGGAAGGCCCCGGGGAACGACGCCGTCGCGCGGGCGGCGAAGGCGAGTTCAGCGGCATCGCCGACCGTCCGTACCGCCTCCTGCCCGCTCGAGTGGAAGCCGATGATCAGGCGGTGCTCGGTCTCGACGATCGCCGGCGGCGAATGCAGCGTCAGCGCCTCGGGCCGGCCATTGAAATCGGTGACCGTGACGAACAGGTCGAGCGGCAGTCCCGGCGGGATCAGCGGCGGCCCGGCCGGCATCGCCGCCATCGCCGCGAGCGCGTCGTAGAGCATCGCGGTGAAGCCAACGCCCGAGAACGGCGGCCGGAACCAGCGCGAGCGCATGAAGCGCGACAGCTTGGCGCGGACCTCGACCCGCGCCGTCGGATCGACGACCGCGTCGGCCATGCCGTAGCCGTGGCGCCGCGCGTACCACACGAGCGGCGTCGCCCACCACTTGGTCCACCGCCCGGCCGCGCCGCCCTCATCGAGCAGCTTGTCGACGTCGGCGCCGTCGAGCCACAGGTCGCGCAACGGTTCCATGTCGCGCCCGCCGGCGATCGCGTCGGCGAGGAGGATGCCGTTGATCCCGCCCGCCGAGGCCCCGGCGACGATGTCGACGATGACACGCAGGTCGACGGTGTCGCCGACCATGTCGAGCAGGTCGCGGTAGACGGCCTCGCTATCCGCCCCCGCCGGATCGCCGCGCCGCCGCGCCGCCGACGCGCGGACGAGCTTCCACACTTCCTTGGTGATGCCGTGCATGTAGATGGCGAGGCTGATGCCACCGTAGCAGACGAGCGCAAGCCGCAGTTCCTTCTCGCGCATCGGTCCCTCCCGCGCCTGCCGCTATCATTCGCCGCCGCCGCCGCCTAGGTTTCGCCGCGAAGGGGGCGGCATGACGACGAGCCACGACCGGCATCAGCTCGAACGGCTGATCTTCTTCAGCGACGCGGTCTTCGCCATCGCCATGACGTTGCTCGTCGTCGACGTCCGCCTGCCGCCGCTGCCGGTGGTCAGCGAGGCGGCGCTGGCCCAGGCGCTGGTCGGCCTCGTCCCCCAGTATATCGGCTTCCTCATTAGCTTCCTCGTCGTCGGCCGGTTCTGGATCGGCCATCACCGCGCCTTCGGCTGGCTCGCGCGTAGCGACGACCGGCTGGTCTGGTTGAACCTGCTGTTCCTCCTGACCATCGCCTTCATGCCGTTTCCGACGACGCTGATCAGCGGCTTCGCCTCGACCCGCCTCGGCGTCGGCGTCTACGCCGGCTGGCTAATCATCGCCGGTCTCGCCAACGTCGCGGTCGAGCGCCACGCGGCGAAAGCCGGGCTGGCCGCGTCGGACGGCGAGGCAAACCTCCGCCGCCTCGCCCGCACCGCGTGGTCGCCGGTCGCGATCGGCGTCGCCGCGCTCGCTTGCGCGATGGTCACGCCGCTGCTCGCGCTGCTGCCGCTGTGCCTCAGCCCGATCGTCGTCCGCCTGTTTCGGCGCGGGCGGCGGTAAGCCGGGGCCAGCGGGCCGACGGCGGCGCACGGCTGCTGCACCGTCGACGTGCCGGGGTGCTTGCCCCGGCCGGCCGGCCGGCCTACGTTCTCGCTTCGTACTCGGAGACCCGCATGGCCCGCGCCGCCGCCCGCTATGTCTGCCAGGCGTGCGGCGCGGTCACCCCGCGCTGGGCGGGGCAGTGCGGCGACTGCAACGAGTGGAACACGATCCAGCAGGAGGCGGCGGCCGTCGTCACGCCGTTCGCGGCCAAGCATTCGCTGAGCAGTGGCGGACGCGGCATCGGCCTTGCCGGATTGGACGACGACGTCGCCATCCCGCCGCGCACCGGAACCGGCATCGCCGAACTCGACCGGGCGCTCGGCGGCGGCCTCGTCGCGGGGTCGGCCGTGCTCATCGGCGGCGACCCCGGCATCGGCAAGTCGACTCTCCTCCTCCAGGCGGCGGGGCGTCTCGCGCTGGCGGGAACCCGCGTCGCCTATATCTCGGGCGAGGAGGCGGCCGACCAGGTCCGCCTGCGCGCGCGCCGCCTCGGCCTCGCCAAGGCCCCGGTCGCGCTCGCGGCGGCGACGTCGGTCCGCGACATCCTGACGACGCTCAACGCCGGCCCACCGCCGGGATTGGTGGTGATCGACTCGATCCAGACAATGCATAGCGACACCCTCGAAGGCGCGCCGGGCACCGTCAGCCAGGTCCGCGCCGCGGCGCAGGAACTGATCCGCTACGCCAAGTCGAGCGGCACGGCGCTCGTCCTCGTCGGCCACGTCACCAAGGACGGCCAGCTCGCCGGGCCGCGCGTCCTCGAGCACATGGTCGATACCGTCCTCTATTTCGAGGGCGAGCGCAGCCACCAGTATCGTATCCTCCGCGCGGTCAAGAACCGCTTCGGCGGGACCGACGAGATCGGCGTCTTCGCGATGGGAGCCGATGGTCTCGACGAGGTCGCCAATCCGTCGAGCCTGTTCCTCACCGACCGTGACCAGGCGGTCACGGGCGCGGTCGTCTTCCCGGCGCTCGAGGGGACCCGGCCGGTCCTCGTCGAGATCCAGGCGCTCGTCGTCCGCCTGCCGTCGGGGGCGACCCCGCGCCGCGCCGTGGTCGGTTGGGATGCCTCGCGGTTGGCGATGGTCCTCGCCGTCCTCGAAAGCCGCTGCGGGCTGAGCTTCTCGAACTGCGAGGTCTATCTGAACGTCGCCGGCGGCCTGCGCATCAGCGACCCCGCCGCCGACCTCGCCGTCGCCGCCGCGCTGGTGTCGGCGCTGACCGAGGCCCCGGTCGGGGCGGACACCGTGGTCTTCGGTGAGATCGCGTTGTCGGGCGAGGTCCGCGGCGTCGGTCACGCCGGGTTGCGGTTGAAGGAGGCCGCCAAGCTTGGCTTCGCCGCCGCGCTCGTCCCGGCGTCGACCGAGGCGAACGGGGGGCTGCGGACGGCAAAGGTGGCGACCGTCGGCGCGCTGGTCGATCGCCTGGGGCGCTAGATCCCTCTCCCGCCTGCGGGAGAGGGCGGGAGACGCGCCGGCAGGCGTGGCCCGGGGTGAGGGTGTGGGTCGCCGTGGATGGCCGCCGTCGCGGCTGGTGTCGCCTGGGGTACACCCTCACCCGCCGCGCTGCCGCGCGAGTCGCCTCTCCCGCAAGCGGGAGAGGAAGCTATGCCCGCTCGATCCGCACCGGCACCGTCTTCGCGGCGGGGACGAAGCTCTGCTCGGCATGGTGCCCGACCGGCATCAGGACGTTGGCTTCGGGGTAGTAGGCCCCGAGGCAGCCGCGCGGCAGGGCATATTGGTGGACGCGCAGGCCGTCGAGGCGGCGCGGCCGGCCATCGTGGTGGTCGCCAATCAGGCTGACGGTGTCGCCCTCGGCGAGGCCCGCCGCCGCCATGTCGTCCCGCCCGATGAACAGTACGTCGCGCGTCCCCTTCACGCCGCGGAAGCGATCGTGATAGCCGTAGACAGTGGTGTTGAACTGGTCGTTCGACCGCAATGTGATCAGTCGGTAGCGGCCCGCCGCGTCGTCGAACCCGGCGGCGTCGAGCATCGCCGGCACGCTGAACTCGGCCTTGCCGCTCGCGGTGTCGAAGTGCCGGTCGCGCGCACGGTTACCCTTGTAGAAGCCGCCGGGGGTGAACAGCCTGGCGTTGAAATCCTTGAAGAAATCGGGATAGGTCTCGGCGATCGCATCGCGCACCTTGGCATAGTTGCCGACCCAATCGGTCCACGGCACCTTCGGGTTCGGCGGCAGCGTCGCTTGGGCGATGGCGGCGACGATCGCCGGTTCGGATAACAAGTCGCCGTAGGCCGGCCCGCGCTCGCCGACCGAGCCGTGGATGCAGCTCGTCGAATCCTCGACGCTGACCGCCTGGGCGCCCGTCGCCTGGACGTCCTTCTCGGTCCGGCCGATGCACGGCAGGACGTAGCTGACCTCGCCGGGCACCAGATGTCCGCGGTTGAGCTTGGTCGCGACGTGGACGGTCAGGCGCAGCTTGGCCCACGCCGGCTCCATCCGCGCGGTATCGGGGACGGCGCGGAGGAAGTTGCCGCCGAGCCCGACGAACGCGCGGACCGAGGCGTCGAGGATGCCCTCGCATGCCTCGACGGTGTTCAGCCCCTTGGTCCGCGGCGGCTCGAAGCCATACTGCTTGGCGAGCTTGTCGAGCGGGACCAGCTCGGGCTTCTCGCTGATCCCGACGGTGCGCTGGCCCTGAACGTTCGAGTGGCCGCGCACCGGACAGACGCCCGCACCGGGGCGACCGATGTTGCCACGGAGCAGCAGCAGGTTGACGATCATCTCGACGTTCTCGATGCCGTGGACGTGCTGGGTCAGCCCCATGCCGTAGATGGCGATCACCGCCTTGGCGGTAACATAAACCTCGGCCGCCGCCTCGATGTCGGTGCGCGGCAGCCCCGACGCCGCTTCGATCGCGTCCCACGTCGTCGCCCGCGCCGCCGCGGCGAAGGCATCGTAGCCGTGACAATGCTCGGCGACGAAGCCATGGTCGATCACCGCGCGGCCGGCATCGTCGGCCTCGATCGCATATTTGCACATCCCCATCAGCACCGCGATGTCGCCGCCGGCCCGGACCTGATGGTACTGCTCGGAGATGCGCGTCTCGCCGCGCGTCGTCATCTCGATCGGATTCTGCGGATCGGTGAAGCGCTCGAGGCCGCGCTCGACCAGCGGATTGAAGGTGATGATGCGGCAGCCGCGCTTGACCGCGCTGCGCAGTGGGTGGAGCAGGCGCGGCGCGTTCGAGCCGACGTTCTGGCCGAAGAAGAAGATCGCATCGCAGTGCTCGAAATCATCGAGCTTGGTCGTGCCGACCGGCACCCCGATCCGCTGCTTGAGCGCGACCGAGGTCGTCTCGTGGCACATGTTGCTGCTGTCGGGCAGGTTGTTGCTGCCGTACAGCCGCGCCAGCAGGCCGTACATGTAGCTCGTCTCGAGGCTGGCGCGGCCACTCGTGTAGAAGACGACCGACTTGGGATCGAAGGTCTTGAGCTCGGCCCCGATCTCGGCGAATGCCGTCGCCCACGGGATCGGCAGGTAGCGGTCGGACGCCGGGTGGTAGCGCAGCGGCGTCGTCAGCCGGCCCTGCTGCTCGAGGTCGTAGTCGCTCCACCGCGCGAGGTCGGCGACCGTGTGGCCGGTGAAGAAGGCGGCGTCGGCGCGCCGGCTGGTCAGCTCCCACGCCGTCGCCTTGGCCCCGTTCTCGCAGAACTCCGCCGGGTGGGCGTTCGCCGGCTTGGCCCACGCGCACGACACGCAGGCGAAGCCGTCGGTCTTGTTCTGGCGGAGGAGTTCGCGGCCGACGGCGACGACATTGCCCTCGCGCGGCAGGATCTCGGCGACCGAGCGCAGCGACCCCCAGCCGCCGGCGGGACCGGCATAGGGGGTGAAATCGGGCGTGTCGCTGCGGTCGGTCATCGATCCTCGGCTTTACGGGTAACGCCATGCGGTTAAGCAGGGTCCATGGCCGTGATGCAACCGCCGATCCGCTGGCGTGACGGCGTGTCCGCGCCGAGCGACCGGACGCTCGCCGACGAGGTGCCGGTGGCGATCGTCGTCAACGGCACGACGGTCGCCGTCCTCCTCGCGACGCCGGCCGACCTCGACGACTTCGCGATCGGCTTCGCGCTGACCGAGGGGCTCGTCGCGACCGCCGCCGAGGCGGGGGAGGTCGAAGTCTTCGCCCACGCCGACGGCATCGAGGCGCGGCTGGCGGTCGCCGATACCGGCGCGCTCGCGGCGCGGCGGCGGACGATCACCGGGCCGAGCGGGTGCGGACTGTGCGGGATCGAGAGCCTTGCCGCCGCCGTCGTGCCGGCGCGGGTGGTGACAGCGGCCGG
>CAHJWT010000040.1 GCA_903643075.1 Sphingomonadaceae bacterium
CGCCGGCCCGCGCGCGGGATCGCCGCCGGCGAAGGCGAGGCCGTCGTCGGCGATGAAGTCGCGCATCCCCTGCGCCACCGTCGTCCGGGCGAAACGGTCGGAATGAGCCTTCTCGGCGGCGACGACGGCGTCGGTCGCCGCGGGCGGGCCGTGGACGATCGGCGCGGCCGTCGCCGCGGTTCCCGCCAGCATCGCCATCAGCACCAGCGCGCGCATCGTCGTCTCCCGTTGTTGGACGCCGGTTCTGCCCGACGGCGGCCAGTAGCGCAACCGATGCGGTCGCTGGTCGTGGCGCGCTCAACACCCGGCCGGCTGCCCCACCCCCGGCGCCCCGTGACGCGGTCGACGTGGTGGCCTATCCTCCTGCTGCGACAATCGCGCTAGGAGACAGGCGATGGCAGACGACACGAAGGCTCCAGCCAATACGGCGGCCAAGATCAAGGACGCGGACGTCAAGGAAGAGCGACGCGATGCCGTCAAGCAGAACCCGGCGAAGAAGCTCTACGAATTGACGTCTACGGGCAAACACATCGTCAACACCCCGCCCATCGCCTAAATAACACGATCGTATCGGCTTGCCCGTGGGTCGGTGATCACCGGCTTCGCGTCACCGCGGTAGACCGGCCGCTATGTCTGCGTGTATTATGGAGATAATACGGAGTGGCGGCGATGATCGAACAGCGCGACCTTGATGCCGCCGTCGGCGCGGGCGTGATCGACGCGGCGACGGCGACGCGGCTGGTCGACTTCACGCGCGATTACCGCCGCGGCGTCGCCGGTCCCGACGAGGAGAGCTTTCGCCTACTCACCGGATTCAACGACATCTTCGTGACGATCGCGCTCGGCCTGCTGCTGTTCGCGCTTGGCACGCTCGGCGGGCGGGTTGCTCCTGCGGTCGGCGCGGCACTGGTGGCGGCGGCGAGTTGGGTCCTGGCCGAATACTTCACGCGCCAGCGGCGGATGGCGTTGCCTAGCATCGCACTGCTCCTCGCGTTCGTCGGCGGCGTATTCGGCGTCGGGGTGACGCTATTCGGCGTCGACGACGCGTCGCGGACAGCGACTGTCGCCTTCGGTCGGGGCGCGTCGAGCGGATTCCCCGGCGCGATGGGTTTCGCCGCCGCCGCCGCGCTCGCGGCGATCGCCGCCTTCGCCCACTGGCGGCGCTTCCACGTGCCGATCACCGTCGCTGCCGGGGCCGCTGCGGTCGCCGGTCTCGCGCTGGCACTGGTCAGCGCCGTCGCGGTCGTCGCGCCGAACGTCATGCTCGTCCTTATCCTCGTTGCCGGCCTCGCCATCTTCGCGCTGGCGATGACCTTCGATGCGCGAGACCGGGCGCGGGTGACGCGGTGGTCGGACGTCGCCTTCTGGCTCCACCTGCTCGCCGCGCCGATGATCGTCCACCCGGTGTTCGCGCTCGCCGGGCTGCTCAAGGGGACGCCGGCTCCCGGCGCGGCGGTTGCGGTGGTGCTCGTCTACGTCGCACTGACCTTGGTCGCGCTGGCCATCGACCGCCGCGCGCTATTGGTGTCGGCGCTCGGATACGTCATCTACGCGATCCAGGCTCTCGTATCGGCCGGCGGCGCGCTCGACACATCGCTCGCGCTGACGGCGCTGGTCATCGGTGGCTTCCTCGTCCTGCTGTCGGCAGCGTGGCGGCCGGTCCGCGCGATCGTGGTCACCCGGCTGCCGGCAGGCGTGACGTCGCGGCTACCGCTTGCGTCGACCTGACCCTCCGACCGGACGTGGCATTGCCGGCAGGTGGGGACCGCGCTCGCGATCTGACTCGCCGCGAGCTGCCTAAGGGGCCGGAAACTGCCCGGGACGGCTCGACCGGTCGTTGAATGCCCCAAAGATCGGATCCCACTCGCGCACGTTGAGGTCGGCGATGAGGTTTTCGATCGCGAAAGGGTCGGTCGCGACGAGGGCGTCGAGCGCGGCGCGATCGGGCGCGACAAGGATCAGCACCGCCGTCCGCTCGCTCGCGCCGACGACCGGGCCGGACGCGAGCAGCGAACCATCGGCGAGCCGGTCCTGCAGCCAGCCGGCGTGCGGCAGCAGGTGCCGCGCCCAGCCTTCGGCGTCGGGATGATCATAAGTGACGAGATACAGCGTCATGTCCGATTTCCCGACAAGTCCGTCGTTCACCTGCACACCCTCGACCGGCCCATGTCGAGGTGAAGGTGATCGTGGTGAGCCGCGTTATAGTCGGGCGACAGGACGACGCCGAACACCCCACAAGCGCCGTCGCGCAGACGCCGGGCAAGGATGCCACGGGCGGCGGAACTATGCCAGTCGCGGGCGATGAGCACCCCACCGTGCGCGAAGGCCACTCCCGCGACGTCGATCGCGTTCGCCGTGGCATGCTCGCTCGGCTGGTCGGTCCCGGCGATGGTGCGGCAGGCATAGCTGCCGAAATCGGCGATCACCGTCGCATGGTCGCCGGCGGCCCGGGCCGCGGGGATAACGACCTGCCGGCTCCACACGGTCAGCGCCGCGGCGAGCGGGCATGACAGAGCGAGGCCGCCGGGACGCAACCGGACGCCGACGTCGGTCACCTGCAGCGTTCCGGCAAGACTGCAGCCCCGGCCGTCGCGTCCAGGCGGCGCGGCTGCGAAGCGGGTGCCGGCGGCGGCGAGCAGCGCGCGGCATTCGGCCGGACGATCGCGCAGGGCGGCCAGCTTGCCCGCCGTAGCCCAGCCGACCGGCGCGGTCAGGTCGAGCGCGGTCCACGTCGCGTCCTCCGGGTGTCGGCGGACGAAATCGCGGGCGACCCACATGGCGAAGGCGAGCACGACGAGCGCGGTCGACAGGCGGGCGGCGGTGAGCAGGCGCGTCATGCGACGCCAACGCCGCCGCGGCGATCGCGCCGCAAGCCTATTCGCGCCGTACCGCCGTCAGGGGCTCCTCGGTCACCGGATAGTCGGCGTCGGCCGGGATCGTAATCCAGTCGCCGTCAGCGCGCGACACGATCGCCGGCTGGATGCGGGTCGGGGCCCGCGCCGCCGTCGCCGCGAGCAGCAGATCGAGGCTGGCATATTGCGCCAGCCGTTCGAGGTTGCGCCGCGTTGGGAAAACGAGTCCGATCATCCCGGCGTCGGCGCGGGCCAGTGCGGCGGCGGGGGTGGTCCATTGCGCCGCGACCGCTTCGCGACCGTCGGGGTCGGCGGCCGCGCCGTCGGGCAGGCGGGTGAGATAGAAGCGCGTGTCGAACCGCCGCGCGATCGGTGCGGCCGCGGGCGGCACCCAGTGGGCGAAGGGGACGAGCGCGGCGGCATCGAGCCGGGTTCCGGTCTGCGCCAGGAAATCGGCCCATGCCCCCTCGCCGGCGTTGAGCCGGGTCCGCCACACGGCGCGCGTCACCAGGTCGATCAGCGGGCCGTCGCCGAGGAGGACGTCGGCCTCCTCGAACGCCTCGCGCGCCGCCGCCACGCGCGCGGCGGCGTCGACCGGGTCGAGGTCGTCGAAGCCGTCCGCCAGTTCAGGATCGGCGGCGACGGTGGCGTCACCCGGCTCGACCCGACCGCCGGGGAAGACCGTTGCCCCGCCGGCAAACGCGGTCGCGGCGTGCCGTTCGAGGAGGAGCGTCTCCCACCCGTCGGGCGCGCCGCGGAGGAGGACGACGGTCGCGGCGGGGATGGCGGGGTCGGACATTTGGCAGACTTACGTCGGCGGCGGCTGACTGCCAACGTCGATCCTCCCCGCTCGCGGGGGAGGTAGTACGGCGCCGCCGTACGGAGAATGCCACCTCCTCGCGAGCGGGAGGTCTATCGCCGCCCAATTCGCCAGCTCGACCGCCGCTCATCGCGGAACAAATTACCGCCCCGCGCTTACCCGCAGCAGCTTGCCCGGATCATCGTCGGTGACGATCCACACCGCGCCGTCGGGGCCCTCGACGGCGTCGCGGATGCGTTCGTGGCGGTCGGTCAGCAGGCGCTCCTCGCCGACGACGCGGTTCCCGCGAACGACGAGGCGGACGAGCGCGGTCGACGCGAGGCCGCCGATCAGGAAGTCGCCCTTCCATTCGGGAAACATCTTGCCCGAATAGATGGCGAGGCTCGCCGGGGCGATGACCGGGTCCCAGTAATAGACCGGCTGCTCAAGCCCGGCCAAGGCGGTGATGCCGCGGCCGACCGGCTTGCCTGAATATTCCTCGCCGTAACCGATCGTCGGCCAGCCATAGTCATGGCCGCGCTCGATCCGGTTGACCTCGTCGCCGCCGCGCGGGCCCATCTCGACCTCCCACAGCGTGCCGGCCGGATCGAACGTGATTCCCAAAATATTGCGGTGGCCGCTGGTCCAGATCTCCGGTCGCTCGCCGGGGCGGCGCGGGTTGTCGGCGGCGGCCGAGCCGTCGGGGTTGAGATGGACGATCTTGCCGAGGTCGGAGGCGAGGTTCTGCGCCTGAACGCGGCCGGGCAGGATCGACCGCTCGCCGAGGCCGAGGAACAGCGTCCCGTCGCGCGCGAAGACGAGGCGGCCGCCGTTGTGATAGCTCGAATCGAGCGGCGGCTGGACGCGAAAGAGCACCTTGACGTCGTCGAGCCGAGGAACCTCCCCGTCGACCAGTGTCCCGCGGGCGAGGGCGAGGGCATTCGTGCCCGCACCGCGCGCCTCGCTGTACGTCCAGTAGACCCGCCGGTCGGCCGCGAACCCCGGCGACAGCGCAAGGCCGAGCAGCCCGCTCTGCCCGTCGAAGTTGACCGCCGGCACCCCAACCAGCGGCGGCGACACCTTGCCCGCCGGCGTCACGATCCGCATCGTTCCCGGCTTCTCGGTGACGAGCACCCGTCCGTCGGGCAGCACCGCGATCGCCCACGGATAGCGCAGCGTCGTGACGACTTCCGCGACCTCCAGCCGGGTGCGGGTATGCACCGCCTCGGCGCGGTGCTGCCCGGCGAACGCGGGCTTGTACGTCGGATTGTTCGGCGGATCGGTCGCGACCGGCGCGGCGAGGGCAGGGGCGGCGAGGAGGAGGGCGACAAGAGGGAGACGCATTCCCGCCGAGCGTGTCAATCGACCGCAGGTTCCCGCTCGGCAGTCGAGTAGAGCGAGAGCGTCGTCCATCCGAGCGCGGTATAGAGCGCGTGGCCGGCGGCGGTCGCAGTCAGTACCGGCCGTCCGTCTCCGCCGGCCGCGAGCGTATGCATGACGTGGCTGCCGAGCCCGCGGCGCCGGTGGGCAGCCTCGGTCCTGATCTGATCGAAAACGAGTAGGCCGTCGTGCGCGACGGCGCGGCCGCGCGCGGCGAGGCTGCCGTCGGCGGCCGTGATGCATGCGGCGAGGGCAGGGCCGTCGGGTTCGACCGTCGCTGAATAGCCTTGGGGCAGCGGACGGACCGGGGCGCGCATCGGACCGTAGCACGCCATGAAATACGCCTGCGGCTGCCCGCGCCAGCCGGGCGGCAGCGCGGCGAGCAGGTCGGCCAGCGGCGCGCAGACCTTGACGACGATGCCCGGCCGTTCGATCGTCGCCGCAAGCGACGCAACCGCCGGCGACAGCGCGGCGAAGACATACCGCCGCTCCTCCGCCACGGTCGCCGTGTCGACCCGCACCGCCTCGCCGTCGATCACCGGCGCGGGCAGCCCACGCGACAGCGACCGCGCCGTCGCCCAGCGGAGTAGGAGGTCGCGATCGACGTTAATTCCCCACCCCGCTTGCTACCTTGTCCGTCCGATACCGCCCGAACCACGCCAGGATCGCCGCGTTCTCCGCCGTCAGCTGCGACGGCCGCTCGGCCAGTCCGTGGTGGCTCGCGCCGGGAACCTGGATCAGGCCGGTGGGGACGCCGCGAATTTGCAGGGCGGCGTAGAACTGCTCGGCCTCGCTGCCGGGGGTGCGGTGGTCCTCCTCACCGACAACGACAAGGGTCGGCGTCGTCACGTGGCCGGCGAGCGATAGCGGCGAATGCGCCCACAGCAGGTCGGGGTTCTCCCACGGCTGCGCGCCGAACCAGTATTTGAGCATGTCGGTGTAACCGTCGGTGGTCAGGCCCTCGCTCGCCCAGTTGATCACCGGCTTCTGCGTCACCGCCGCCTTGAAGCGGCCGGTCTTGCCGACGATCCACGCCGTCAGCAGTCCGCCGCCCGAGCCGCCGGTGACGAACAGGTTGGCCGGGTCGGCGACGCCGCGCGCGACGGCGTCGTCGACGACGCTCATCAGGTCGTCGTAGTCGTGGCTCGGATAGTCCTTCCAGATCTTGTCGGCGAAGTCGGCCCCCTGGCTCGTCGACCCGCGCGGGTTGGCGTAGACGACGACGTAGCCGGCCGCGGCATAGAGCTGGTCGTCGCTCGACCATACCGGCGCATAGGCGGCGTAGGGCCCGCCGTGGATCTCGAGGATCGTCGGATACTTGCGGCCGGCGACGTAGTTCGGCGGCAGGACCTGCCAGTAGTCGATCGCGAGGCCGTCGGCGGCCGAGGCGACGCCGTGCTTCGTCACCGCGCCCATCGCCTTGCCGTAGAACAGGTCGTCGTTGAGGTGGGTCAACCGGCGGACTTTGCCGCCTGCGGCGACGCCGACATCGGCTGGGTGGGTCGGGTCGCCGAGGGTGAAGGCGACCGCGCCGGTTTTCGCGACGCTGAACATGCCGCCGCTGTACGGCCGGTCGAGGTCGCTCCCCGCCAGCCCCTCGGCGACGACGCTCATGCGCCCGTCGAGGCCGAAGCGCGCGACCTTGGTCACGCCGTGGTCGTCGAACTGCGCGAACACCGACCGGCCGTCGGCCGCCCAGCGCGGGTTGGCGACGCTGCGGTCGAGGTCGCCGCTCAGGACGCGGACGCCGCTGCCGTCGGCGTTCATCACCGTCAGCCGCGCGTTCTCGTAGGCGCGGAGCTTGTCGTCGAACCCGACGTAAACGATCAGCCTGCCGTCGGGCGACGCCGCCGGCTCGCCGTCGGGGCCGACGCGGTGGGTCAGTTGGGTCAGCGTGCCATCGGTGACCGACACCGCGAAGACCTCGGATTCGAGGACGTCGCGCTCCCAGTCCTTGCCGTGGTTCGAACTGAACAGGATCGTGCGGCCGCCCGCGCCCCACGACAGGCCGTCGCCGTCGTCGAACTTGCCGCTCGTCAATTGGCGCGGCGCGCCGCCGTCGGCCGAGACGACGAAGATGTGGTCGAAGCCGGGCTTGAGATAACCTTCGCCGTCGGCGCGGTAGAGGACCTTGTCGATGAACTTGATCGGCTCTGCCCATTTCGCGCCTTCGGGCTTGGCGAGTGGGCTCCCAAGCTTCGCCCCGTCGTCCGGGACGAACATGGCGAAGGCGATGCGGCTGCCGTCGGGCGACCACGCCATCGCGCTCGGGGCGTCGGGCAGGCCGGTGACGCGCGCGTTACGCCCGGTGGCGAGCCAGTGGACGAACAGCTGTGGCTTGCCGCTCGCGTCGGCGGCGACGTAGGCGACGCGGCCGCCGTCGGGCGACCAGCGCGGACAGCTGGCGGGGCCGTCGAGCAGCGGGCTCTGGCTGCCGGTCGCGACATCGACCAGCCACACCGTCCGCCGCGCGCCGTCGGTCATGATGTCGCCCGACGAACGGACGTAGGCGATGCGCTTGCCGTCGGGGCTGATCTGGACGTCGGTCGCCTGTTCGAGCGCGAAGATGTCGCGCGGGCCAAAGGTCGGGGAGACGGCGACCGCCTGCGGCGCGGTCGGTGCCGCGGCCTGCGGGCTCGGCAGGCCGGCCGGCGCGGACTGCGTCAGCCCCGGGGCAGCGATGCCGAGGAGGAGGGCGGCACTCAGGGCGATCGGCGTCGGGCGCATCGTCAACTCGCGACTGTTCGGGGGCGGATGCGTTATGACGCTTGTCGCCATTGTCGCACAAGTGTAATAGCTAGCCAACACACCAAGGAGTTTTCCATGCCCCGTATCGCCTTCGCCCTCGCTCCGCTGCTCGCCGTGGTGGCGTGCGGCCATAAGGCGGAGCAGGAGACGCAGACGACGGTGACCCATAACGGCGTAACGACGACGACGATCACCAAGCGCGCGGTCGACCGCGACGCCTCGACCGGCGGCGGGCTGAAGATTGATTCCGACCAGTTCAAGGCGAACGTCGAGATCCCGGGCCTCAGCTTCGGCGGCGACCATATGGATCTCGACGGGATGAAGCTTTATCCGGGGTCGACGGTAAAGGGCGTTCACGTCCATGCCGTCGATAAGGGTGGGGCCGATCGCGGCGAGGTGATCATGAACTTCTCGAGCCCCGCCGCGCCGGTGACGGTGGCGCGGCACATGGCCGACCAGGCGCGGAACGCCGGCTTCACCGTGACGACCGACACCGCCGCCGCGGTCGCGGGGTCGAAGGCCGACGGAAGCGGCCGCGACAGCTTCACCGCGACGTTCAACGCCAATGGCGACGCGACGGTCGGGCAACTGACGCTGGTCGGGAAGCACTGACGCGACGATGCTCCCCGCTCGCGGGGAGGTGCACCCGCGAAGCGGTGACGGAGGGGGCAATCGAGAGGCTGAAGCCACTCGATTGCCCCTCCACCACGCGAGTAAGGAGGCGCGCGGTGCTCCTTCCCGCAAGCGGGGAGGAGGCTACCCGCGATACCGGATCAATCCCTCCTGCGCGACGCTCGCCACCAGCGTCCCGTTGGACGCGAAGACCAGCCCGCGATTCAGTCCCCGCGATCCGCCGCCCCACGGCGAATCCTGGGCGAAGAGGTGCCAGTCGTTCAGGTCGGGCGTCGCGTGGAACCAGATCGCATGGTCGATCGACGCCGCGTGGAGCGCCGGGTCGGTCCACGCGACGCCGTGCGGCAACAGGCAGGTGTCGAGCAGCGTCATGTCGCTCGCATAGGCGAGCAGGCACCGCGCCAGCGCGGCGTCGGCGACGACGGGGGCGGCGGCGCGCAGCCAGTAGTTTGCGGCCGGCTTGACCTTCTTGGGCTTGAACGGGTCGTGCGGCTCAACCGGCTTGATCTCGATGGGGCGGTCGCGCTTGGCCCACAGCGTCCGCCACGGCTCGGGCGTCGCGGCGGCGTTGACGGCGAAGAGTTCGGCGTCGTTCTTGAGCAGCGCGGGGGCCGCCACCCGCGGCATCGCGGCGGCATGCGTGAAGCCATCCTCGACGATCTGAAACGACGCGGTCAGGCTGAAGATGCGCTTGCCGTGCTGGATGCCCTCGACGCGGCGGGTGGTGAAGCTCGTCCCGTCGCGCTCGCGCGTCACGCGATAGACGATCGGGGCCTGGGGATCGCCCGGGCGAAGGAAATAGGCGTGGAGCGAATGCGCCGGGCGGTCGGCGCGGACCGTCCGCGACGCCGCCATCAGCGCCTGCGCGACGACCTGGCCGCCGAACACCCGGGACCAGCCGGTGTCGGCCGATGTTCCACGAAACAGATCGACCTCGATCGTCTCGAGGTCGAGAAGGCTGAGGACGCGGGCGACGGCATCGGCGGGATCGGTCATGCGGCGATGCGTAACCGCCGGGACAGCCGGTGTCACCGGAACTTTCGATCGGACCGCGCGCTTGACGTCGCACTACTTACGCACCGGAAAAAGGGGTTCGCGATGCTACGTTATGCTTTGATTTTCCTCGTCGTCGCGCTCGTCGCCGGATTGCTCGGCTTCGGCGGCCTCGCTGGGGCTGCGACCAATATCGCGATGATCCTGTTCTACATCTTCATCGTTCTCTTCATCATCGGGTTGGTTATGCACCTGCTCCGCGGTGGCCGCGCAGTCTAGCGGTTCGCCCAGCAATCGATCCAGGGCCGTCGGAGCGATCCGGCGGCCCTTTTCGTCGGTTGACTTGCGGCAGGGGGTCGCCTAACCCCGCGCCTCGCCGCTGGCCAAGCGGGTGTAGCTCAGTTGGTTAGAGCGCCGGCCTGTCACGCCGGAGGTCGCGGGTTCGAGCCCCGTCACTCGCGCCATGCGACGCGTCGCGTGCATCAAAAACGTCGAGCTCGTAGGCGATCGACGCTTCGACAAGATGTTCCCATAATGTTGCTGCCAGCCCGTCGGGCAGCCCCGCGGCAGTCGCCGCCACCGTCACGTTGGCAATTACCTGCGCCTTCCGAGGCTCGTCACGGACGGTGCCCCGCGCCACCTTGATCCGCGCCGCAGCGCGCATGTATTCGAAGCGGGTGCCGAGCAGGCCGACGAGCGCGCGGTCAACCCCGTCGACGCCGGCGCGAACCTCGGCCATTGTCGTGCACTGGTCCGGATCGATCGTCACCGCGGAGCTCGCCATGTCCCCGTCTCCATCCACTGGAGGAGCGGTTTCATCGGCAGCAGCCACGCCGCGCCGAGGACGGCGTAGACCGGCACCGCGACGTACCACGGCAGGGTTCCGGCGGCCGCGACCAGCCGCGCGGCGATACCGGCGTAGATAAGCAGGCCGGCGACGATTAGCAGGACACCGGCGGGTTTGCGCGAACTGGGCTTCATCGTCGCGACATAGGCGGCGGCGCGAAGCTTCGCCACCCCGACGGCGTGGCCAGCGCATCGAGCCGCTGATCCCACGGCGCGACGGGAAGCTCGTCGACGACCTGCATGTCCCACGCGACCCCGACCGCGAGCACCCGGCCGATCGTGCGAAGCGCGGCGAGCGTCCGGTCGTAGTGTCCGCCGCCATGGCCGAGACGGTGGCCGGCGTGGTCGACCGCGAGCAGCGGCACGAGAACGATGTCGGGAACCGCGCGCGGTGCTGCCGCGGCGGGCTCGAGGATACCGGCGAAGCCGCGTCGATGCGTCGCCGGTGGCGCCGCGTGAAACACGAGCGGAGCCGCGCCGGCGACCCGCGGCCAGACCGGCACGCGCGCGATGCGACACGGATCGATCTCGCCGCCGGTCGCGCGATACGCGGCGACGACGCCGTCGGACAAATGGCGATCGAGCACGGCGGCCAGCGCGATTTCCAGCCGGTCGCGTTCTACGGCAGATAGTCCGGCGACGTACGCGGCGCGCGCAGCGCACCGCGTCCGGCGGAGGCTCGTCCTGGCGGGGTCGGCGGGACCGCCATGGCCGTTTGCCGGAAGATCCTCTGACGCCATTAACGTCAGGTGGGCACCATGTACGTCCGGCCAGGACCGGCGCAGGGACAGCGCCCTAGGATGTGATATCGCCTCAGGGATGCTCCGTATGCTCGTACCGGGCAGTACCCGCCTAACGCAGAATATAAGGGGCCGGACGCGCAAAGCCAAGCCGATCCTAACGTTGCGACAGGTTATTGTCGATCGGTCGCGGACGTGCCACGCGCCCCCGATGCCAGTACGCTCGACCCTCCGCATCGGCGACTTCGCGCTGCGCGACGGTCGCGTCATTCTCGTCGAGACGGGCAACTCGGCACCGGTCGACCGTGCGCTCGTCGCCGAGGTCGCAATCTGGGTGGCATGCTATCTCGCCGTCCGCCTGTGCGCGCTGCGCCACCTTGGTCGTCGCCGCCCCGCAATCCTGTTCACGCCTCGCGTTCCGCACCCCCGGTATATGGTGCGGATCGCAGCGATCTGGGCCGGTATTGGGATCGCGCGCGACGCGGCGGCAGCTGACGCCGCCTTCTATTTCGACGACGCGACTTCCGCCGTGCCGCCGACGCCGCCGCACGCTCGCGCGCTCAATTTTGCCTGCACCGACATCCGCAAGAGCCGGGTCGCGGCGGTCTTCGCCGACGTCTTCGGCTATCCGCTCGCGGTCGATCCCGCGACGTGGCACGGCAATGCCGTCGAAAAAAGCGAGGCCAACGGCACCCACGACGGCCGCATCGTCACCTGCCCGCGCCGCGCGCGGCCGGGCTTCGTCTACCAGCGCGTCGTCGGCAATACCGGCGGCGGCGTCAGCACCGACCTGCGTACCCACGTCGTCGGCGGCCGCGTCGTCGCGGTCTGGGTCAAGTGCCGGGCCGAGGCGCACCGGTTCGAGCCCGCCAATCTCAGTGCGGCGCTCCACACCCCGGAGGCGATCTTCACCGCAGTCGAGATCGCGGCGATCGAGGCCTTCGCCGCCGCGATGGGGGCCGACTGGGCCGGCCTCGACATCCTGCGCGATGCCGCAACCGGACGGATCTACGTCGTCGACGTCAACAAGACCGATGCCGGGCCGATCATCGCCCTGCCGTTGGCGGCCAAGCTCCGCTCGATCGCGCTCCTCGCGCGGGCGCTGACCGCCCTCGTCACCGCGCCGGCGGTCGCTCAGACTTCAAGTGCCGTCGCCAGCGCCTCGATCCGAGCGAGCAGGGCGGCGTAAGCGGGATCGTCGCCGGCCGCACCGCCGCCGCGCCGCGCGAACAGCTCGTCGGCGACCTGCAGCCCGGCCATCAGGAGCAGCCGCGGCTCGCTCATCGTGCCGATCGCGGCGGTAAGGTCGTCGGCCTTGGCGGCGAGGTGGCGACCGAGCGCGACGAGGTGCGCCTCCTCGACGTCGCTACACGACAGGGCATAGGACCGGCCGCCGACCTCGACCGTGACCCGCCCCATCACTGCTCCCCGGTCAGCGCGGCCAGCGCCGCCACCGCTTCGTCGCCGGCAGCGATGGCGGCGTCGGCGCGCGCGGCGGCACGGTCGCGATCACGCTTGACGGCCGCGGTCGCCGCCTCGATACGGTCGACTGCCGACGCCAGGCGTTCGAGCAGGCTCGCATCTGCCACCGCCAACCTCCTGAAATGTTTCGTGTCGGCTCGATCTTAGGGAAAACGGGGGCATGCCGTCAAATATTGACCCGGGCCGGGGGGGTGGCCATGGTGCGCCGCGCTCGCGCCCCGAGTCGAAGCCAAGGCCCTGTTACCCCGCATGTCCAGCCCCGTTTCCCCTCGTGCGATGGCCAATGCCATCCGGGCGCTGGCGATGGATGCGGTCGAGGCGGCGAACTCGGGCCATCCGGGCATGCCGATGGGGATGGCCGACGCGGCGACCGCACTGTTTACCCGGCACCTGAAGTTCGATCCGGCCGCACCGCACTGGCCCGACCGCGACCGCTTCGTCCTGTCGGCCGGGCACGGGTCGATGCTGATCTACGCGCTCCTCCACCTGACCGGGTACGAGAGGCCGACGATCGATGACCTTCGCACCTTCCGCCAGGTCGGATCGCCCTGCGCCGGCCACCCGGAGAATTTTCTGCTCGACGGCGTCGAGGTGACGACCGGACCGCTGGGGCAGGGGCTCGGCATGGCGGTCGGCCTCGCCGTCGCCGAGCGCCACCTCAACGCAGTCTACGGCGATGGCCTCATCGACCACCGCACCTGGGTCATCGCCGGCGACGGCTGCCTGCAGGAGGGGATCAGCCACGAAGCGATCGGGCTCGCCGGCCACCTTCGCCTCGGCCGCCTCAACGTCCTGTGGGACGACAACCGCATCTCGATCGACGGTCCGACCAGCCTGTCGACGAGCGAGGACCAGCCGATGCGCTTCGCCGCCGCGGGGTGGCATGTCGTCGTCTGCGACGGGATGGACTTCGCCGAGGTTGATCGTGCCCTGACCGAGGCCCGGGCCGATCCGCGGCCGAGCCTGATCGCGTGCCGGACGACGATCGGCTTCGGTGCCCCGACCAAGGCCGGAACGAGCGGGTCGCACGGCAGCGCGCTCGGCGCGGCCGAGGTTGCCGGGGCGCGCACCGCGCTCGGCTGGGATGCGCCGCCGTTCGAGGTTCCC
>CAHJWT010000041.1 GCA_903643075.1 Sphingomonadaceae bacterium
CGCGGGGGCGTCGCCGCCACCGGAGGCGGGCGAGCGCGGCGACGCGGCAATAAGATCGGGGAAACGTAATGTTATTGCGTACTAGCGGTTGACAACGTAATTTTACATCGGTAGCAGCGCACGCTCGCCGCCAGCGGAGCGCCTCGACGTGACTATCCCGACCCCGTCCAACGGTGCCGAAGCCGTCGTCCGCGCGCTGACCGACCTCGGCGTCGAGGTCGTCTTCGGCTACCCCGGCGGGGCCGTCCTGCCGCTCTACGACGCGCTATTTGCGCAGTCGAGGATCCGGCACATCCTCGTCCGCCACGAGGCGGGCGCCGTCCATGCCGCCGAGGGCTATGCCCGCTCAACCGGCAAGCCCGGCGTCGTCCTCGTCACCAGCGGTCCCGGCGCGACCAACGCCGTCACCGGCATCGCCGACGCGATGCTCGATTCGATCCCGATCGTCGTCTTGACAGGGCAGGTCCCGACCCACCTGATCGGCAGCGACGCCTTTCAGGAATGCGATACGGTCGGCATCACCCGCCACTGCTCGAAGCACAACTACCTCGTCAAGGACGCGGGCAAGCTCGCCGAGACGATCCACGAGGCGTTCCACGTCGCGACGTCGGGGCGGCCCGGTCCGGTCGTCGTCGACCTGCCCAAGGACATCCAGGTGGCGAAGGTCCGCTACGCGCGGCCCGGCCCGGTCCGCCACAAGACGTACCAGCCGCAGGTCAAAGGCGACCTCGCGGGAATCGAGGCGGCGGTCGAGATGCTCGCCGCCGCCGAGCGGCCGATTCTCTACACCGGCGGCGGGGTGATCAACTCGGGTCCCGGCGCGAGCGTCCTGTTGCGGGAGCTCCAGCGGCTGACCGGCGCGCCGGTGACGTCGACGCTGATGGGCCTCGGCGCCTTCCCCGCGTCGTCGCCGGCGTTCCTCGGGATGCTCGGGATGCACGGCACCTACGAGGCCAACCTCGCGATGCACGGGGCCGACCTGATGCTGTGCCTCGGCGCGCGCTTCGACGACCGCGTCACCGGCCGCCTCGACGCCTTCTCGCCGGGCAGCCGCAAGATCCACGTCGACATCGACCGCTCGTCGATCAACAAGACCGTCCGCGTCGACCTCGGCATCGTCGGCGACGTCGGCCATGTCCTCGAAGACATGATCAAGGTGTGGAAGGCGCGCGGCCACCGCGCGGCGAACCTCAAGCCGTGGTGGGAGCGGATCGCCGGCTGGCGGGCGAAAGACTGCCTCGCCTTCGCGCAGCAGGGCCGCGACATCCTCCCCCAGCACGCCGTCCGCCGGCTGTGGGAGGCGACGCACACGAAGAACCCGATCATCACCACCGAGGTCGGACAGCACCAGATGTGGGCGGCGCAGCACTTCGGCTTCGAGGGGCCGAACAAGTGGCTGACCAGCGGCGGCCTCGGCACGATGGGCTACGGCCTCCCCGCCGCGATCGGCGCGCAGCTCGGCAACCCCAACGCGCTGGTCATCGACATCGCCGGCGAGGCGTCGATCCAGATGAACATCCAGGAGCTCGGCACCGCGAGCCAGTACCGCCTGCCAGTCAAGGTATTCATTCTTAACAACGAATATATGGGCATGGTCCGCCAGTGGCAGGAGCTCAACCACGGCGGCCGCTATTCCGAAAGCTATTCCGAAGCCCTGCCCGACTTCGTCAAGCTGGGCGAGGCATACGGCTGGAAGGGCCTGCGGATCGACACCGCCGACGACCTCGACGACGGCATCGCCGCGATGCTCGCCCACGATGGGCCGGTCATGGTCGACTGCCGGGTGGCAAAGCTGGCAAACTGCTTCCCGATGATCCCGAGCGGCGCGGCGCACACCGACATGGTGTTGCATGCGGACGAGACGGTCGGAGAGGCGGGAGAAGAGGCGAAGGCGCTGGTGTGATCGTGCCAGAACCCGAATTGATCAAGCGCTTCTCGCGATGGTGGCTGGTCGACTTCATTCCATCAGCGCTGGCTTTGGCGGCTCTGGCCGCGATCTCGGCCGTGTCGCATTCCGCAATCGTACAATATGCCCTGATATTCAGCGTCATGTGTTTCTGCGGATATAATTGCTTGCTGTTCATGGATGGTGCCGACGCCATGCTCCACGGCAAGCTGAGCGCGCCGCCATCGACCCGGCCGAAGATAGTCGTGCAGATCGTCGTCATGCTGCTGGGCATTTCGTTTTCATTCTATACAGCGACCTTTCTCGCTGGCCTCGTCGAGGACGCCGTTCACGACAAGCTACATCACTCAGGATGAATGCCCCCCACACCCTCTCCATCCTCGTCGACAACGAGGCCGGCGTCCTCGCGCGGATCGTCGGGCTGTTCAGCGCGCGCGGGTACAACATCGAGAGCCTGACCGTCGCCGACGTCTCGGTCGACCACGCCGTCAGCCGGATCACCGTCGTCACCAGCGGTCCGCCCGCCGTGATCGAGCAGATCATGGCGCAGCTCGACCGCCTCGTCCCCGTCCACCGCGTCCTCGACCTGACCGCGCTCGGCCCCCACGTCGAGCGCGAGATGGCGCTGGTCAAGGTCGCGGGAGCCGGCGAGAAGCGCGTCGAGGCGCTGCGCCTCGCCGACATCTTCCGCGCCCGCCCGGTCGACACGACGACCGGGAGCTTCGTCTTCGAAGTGTCGGGGTCGACCGAGAAGGTCGACAGCTTCATCGCCCTGATGCGCGAGGTCGGGCTGGTCGAGGTGGCGCGCACCGGCGTGGTGGCGATCGCCCGCGGGCCGGAGGCGGTATGAAGAACGAGACGGCTACTTATCGCAGATTCTTCTTTTCGCGGCTTCGCGGCTTCGTGTGAAACAAGAACTCATCACACGAAGCCGCGAAGCCGCGAAGAGAAGAAGGTACAAACCTTCGGCTCGAGCCGAGCACTTCAACAGGGATCAATGATGCGCGTCTACTACGACTCCGATGCCGACCTCGGCCTGATCCGCGGCAAGAAGGTTGCCATCGTCGGCTACGGCAGCCAGGGCCACGCCCATGCCCAGAACCTCCGCGACAGCGGCGTCGCCGAGGTCATCGTCGCACTCCGCCCCGGTTCGGCGAGCGCGGCCAAAGCCGAAGGAGCCGGCTTCACCGTCCTGACCAACGCCGTCGCCGCCAAGGCCGCCGACATCGTCATGGTCCTCGCCCCCGACGAGCACCAGGCGGCAATCTACGCGAACGACCTCGCCGCCAACCTGAAGCCGGGCAGCGCCCTCGCCTTCGCCCACGGCCTCAACATCCACTTCCAGCTGATCGAGCCGCGACCCGACATCGACGTCTTCATGGTCGCGCCGAAGGGGCCCGGCCACACCGTCCGCAGCGAGTACGTCAAGGGCGGCGGCGTGCCGTGCCTGATCGCCGTCCACCAGGACGCGAGCGGCAACGCCCACGACGTCGGCCTCGCCTACGCCAGCGCCGTCGGCGGCGGCCGCTCGGGGATCATCGAGACGACCTTCCGCGAGGAGTGCGAGACCGACCTGTTTGGCGAGCAGGTCGTCCTGTGCGGCGGGCTGAGCCAGCTGATCATGGCCGGGTTCGAGACGCTGACCGAAGCCGGTTACGCCCCCGAGATGGCGTACTTCGAGTGCCTTCACGAGGTGAAGCTGATCGTCGACCTGATGTACGAGGGCGGCATCGCCAACATGCGCTACTCGATCTCGAACACCGCCGAGTTCGGCGACTACGTCACCGGCCCGCGGATCATCACCGACGCGACCAAGGCCGAGATGAAGCGCGTGCTGGCCGACATCCAGGGCGGGCGCTTCGTCCGCGACTTCATCCTCGACAACCGCGCCGGCAACCCTGTGCTCAAGGCCGAGCGCTCGCTCCAGGCGCGCCACGAGATCGAGGCGGTCGGCGGCCGTCTCCGCGCGATGATGCCGTGGATCACGAAGAACGCGCTGGTCGACAAGGCGCGGAACTAGGCTGGCCGCCGCTCACACGTCGAGCATCCCGCTCCTGATCCGCACCGACTTCATCGCCACCTGGACCTCGATCAGGAACAGGATCAGTCCGGCGATGAGCAGCGCCATCGCGACGACGAACAGCGTCGCGACCGTCGTCGCGGCGCTGAACGGGGTGAAGTTGTCGACGAACAGGATGGCGACGACGACGCAGACGAACAGTGCCGAGCAGGTGCACAGCCCGATCGCCCAGTGCGCCGCCGCCGTCCGCCGGCCGAGCATCCCAAGCTCGACCGCTGCCCGCCGCCGCGCCGCCGGCTCGTAACCGGCGACTTCGCTTTCCAGCCGGCGGGCGCGGTCAATGACGCGGCCGAGGCGGTTGGTCAGGACATTGAGGATCGACGCAATCCCGGTCAGCAGGAACACCGGTCCGAGCGCCAGCTGGATGTTGTGCGCGATCGCATCAACGTTACCGGTCATGCATATCCTTCCACGGTGCCGTCCGCATCCGTGGAAGGACATGCCATGCGGCGACCGCCGCAACCAGTCAGGCGCGCGCGATCCGGCGCCGCGACGCCGCCCCGATTGCCGCGAAGCCGCCCAGCATCATCGCCCACGTCGCCGGTTCGGGAACCGCGGCGCTGGCGTCGATCAGTGACATCGGCCGCGCCGTCGCCAGATCGGCCACGGCCCCGTCGTCTGTCGCGAAGTCGTCGCCGAGGCCGTCGGCCAGGTTCTTGTGCGGCGGAGAGTAGCTCTGGACGATATTCCCGGCGACGGTGTTGTTGTTGCCACCGATGACCGAGAGATTGGTCTTGTGGGCCGATCCGGGCATCGTCGACACATGGTTGTTGGTGATGATGCTGTCGTAGCAGTCGTAGCACGCGATGCCCTGGGACGCAGAAGTATTAACCATGTTGTAGGTCATCTGGATGCGCAGTCCGCCCCCGCCGGCCTGGAACGAGGTGAAGCCCTGCGTCGGACCGGTCGCGAGGTTGTGGGTAACGATGATGTCCGACTGGAGCGGGTTGCCGGCGACGCTCCACAACTGGATGCAGTCGGCATGCGCTCCCGGCCCGGGATTACCCGCGGAGCAGCTGTTATAGCTTGCCGTCACGAAGTGGCTGTCGGAAATGTCGATGCCGTCCGAGTCCGACGCGGTGATCTTGTTCTTCGTCGCGATGCCGTTCGTCACCGAACCGAACAGAACGCCGGCACGGAGGCCGTGGAATTTGCCCGCCGACACCTCGGCATTGGTCGTGCCGTTGAACGTGACGCCGTATTGTCCGGCTTCCCCGTTCACCGTCGTCCGATCGAACCACACGTTACTGCCGTTATAGATCAACGCCGCCTTGGTATAGATGGCATTGCCCGCGATGTTAAAGGTGCCACCGATGACCTTGACGTTACTGACATCAGTCATCTGCAGTGTGTTAGTGAATACGGCCTTCGTCGCGTCGAGTGTCACGACCTTCGAGAATTTTTCGCTCGCCAGCCTCGTCGCACCGAAGGTGCCGACGAGCCTCAGGATATCGCCGCCGCTGGCTGCCTTGAACGCCGCGGTGAAATTATCGGGCGTGACCACGATCGTAGCCGCCGTGACGGGTACATAAAGGGTACACGCCGTAAACCCAACGCAAAGCACACGACTAAACAAACTATTTATCATGATTACCCACCCTCATAAATTGATTACACTTAGACGAATATTTCAGAATTTGCCGTATCTTCAGTCGATAACTTCGCCCCGCCAGCGAAGTCCTGTCTTGGCTACCGATTATACATTAATATTGGAATAACCAGATCTTGCGCGATAAAACGACCGCTAAATGCGGTCTGCCGGGCGGCTCGACATGCGCGGTGAGGGCTGCTACGCGAGGCTATGATTGATTTGCGACTTACTCGGCGCTGAGGCGCACTGCCGCGCCAAAGCCGTCGCAGCCGCGGGGCAGGCGATCCGGCATCGAGTTCAGCGACAGCGATCAAGCGAGAGCTTTGGCCATGACCGATCACATTCGCATCTTCGACACCACCCTGCGCGACGGCGAGCAATCGCCGGGCTGCTCGATGAACCTCGAGGAGAAACTCCGCGTCGCGGCGCAACTCGAGGCGCTCGGCGTCGACATCATCGAGGCCGGGTTCGCGATCGCCAGCGAGGGCGACTTCGCCGCGATCCGTGAGGTCGCGCGCCAGTGCGAGCGCGCGACCGTCGCCAGCCTCGCCCGCGCCGCGACCGGCGATATCGACCGTGCGTGGGCCGCGGTCCGCGGCGCGCGGCAGCCGCGCATCCACACCTTCATCGCCACGTCGCCGCTCCACATGCGGGTCAAGCTCAACCTCGCCCCCGAGGCGGTGCTCGACGCGATCCAGCGCTCGGTCAGCCACGCGCGCAACCTGTGCCCCGACGTCGAATGGTCGGCCGAGGACGCGACGCGGTCGGACCCCGACTTCCTCGCCCGCGCCGTCGAGACCGCGATCCGCGCCGGCGCGAGCACGATCAACCTGCCCGACACCGTCGGCTATGCCACCCCCGAGACCTACGGCGCGATGTTCAGGGACGTCGTCGGCCGGGTACCGAACGCTGGCGAGGCGATGTTCTCGACGCACTGCCACAACGACCTCGGCCTCGCCGTCGCGAATACGCTCGCGGCGATCGTGGCCGGGGCGCGGCAGGTCGAGGCGACGGTCAACGGCATCGGCGAGCGCGCCGGCAATGCCGCGGTCGAGGAGATCGCGATGGCGCTCCATGTCCGCCGCGACGTCATGCCCTTCACCACCGGCGTCGTCGCGACCGAGATCACGCGGGCCAGCCGGCTGGTCAGCGGCATCACCGGGATGGCGGTGCAGGCGAACAAGGCGATCGTCGGGGCCAACGCCTTCGCCCACGAGAGCGGCATCCACCAGGACGGGATGATCAAGGACGCGTCGACGTACGAGATCATGACCCCCGACAGCGTCGGCCAGGGCGCGACCAACCTCGTGCTCGGCAAGCACTCGGGCCGCGCCGCCTTCCGTCAAAAGCTCGATGCGCTCGGCTACAGCCTGTCGGACAACGAGTTCGGCGACGCCTTCAAGCGGTTCAAGGACCTCGCCGACGCCAAGAAGCAGGTGTGGGACGAGGACATCGTCGCGCTGGTCGATGACGAGGTGCTCCGTGGGCATGACGCGATCCGGCTGGTCGAGGTCGAGGTCTATTGCGGCTCGACCGGTCCGCAGCGCGCCGTCCTGACGCTGTCGATCGACGGCGTCGAGACGACTGCGGCGGTCCGTGGCAATGGTCCGGTCGATGCCCTGTTCGCCGCCGTCCGCAAGATCGTGCCCCACGACGGCGCGACCCTCCAGCTCTATCAGGTCCACGCCGTGACCGAGGGGACCGACGCCCAGGCCGAGGTCAGCGTCGTCCTCGCCGAGGACGGCCGGACGGTGCGGGGTACCGGAGCCGACGTCGACACACTCGTCGCCAGCGCGCGGGCCTACGTCAACGCGCTCAACAAGCTGGTGGTCAAGCGCGGGCGGAGCGCGCTGGGGGCGATGGCGGCGGGCTAGGCCGGCGACGGAACCGCCAGATCGAGCCGCGTCGCAGCGACTTCAAGCCGCTTGTCGCGTGTCCAGATCCGAACGTCGACCAACAACATCGCCGATGCCAGGAGGTGCGCGTCGACGTAGCCGACGCCCGTTCCGAATAGACGGGCGCCGGTGATGAGGTTCATCACGTCGAGGTGATCGGCGACAACGGCGCTCGGCAGTTGCCAGAGCACGTCGAGCGTCGCCTCGCGACGGGCAATGCTGCCGAGTGCGATCTCGGCCAGCACGAAGTCGTGCATCAGGACGGCACGGCGGTCGAGCAGTTCGGCAAGTTTGGCGATCGGTCGATGCAGATGATCCATCCAGATCATCGAATCGACGAGGATCATGCCGCCTTCGGCTCGTCCTGCTCGGCGTTCGTCAAGGTAGGCGGGTCGGGATTGAGGTAGTCCGGTGGCCGCCGCCGCGGCGCCGCCCAGGCGGCCGGGTCACTGCCGCCGAGCCGAGCCAGACGCCTCCCGGCTTCCAATTCGACAAAGGTCTTGAGCGCCCGATTGAGCAGGGCAGACTTCTCCTTGATGCCCGAATATCGCGTCGCCGTGGCGAGGAGATCGTCGTCAAGAGTAACGGTCGTACGCATGGGTGCCTCCAGCGCATCAGAAGTAACATCTGCCGATGCGAGAATCCATGCCTCACCGTACCCCGTTTACTCCCAGATCCCGGATCAGCGCCGCCAGCAGGTACGTCCGCGGCACCACGCTCGCCGCATCGACGAACTCGCCGTCGCTGTGGAAGCCGCCACCGACGGGGCCGAGGCCGTCGAGCGCGGGCACCCCCTTCGCCGCCGCCAGCGCGCTCTCCGACGCGCCGCCGTTGCCGCCCGTGGTCAGCGTCCGCCCGGTCGCGGCGTAGAGCCTGACCGCTCGCGCGGCGAGGGCGTCGGTCGCCGGGTTGTTCGGCAGGGGCGGAAAGGCCGCCTCGCGCACGATCCGCACCGTCGTCCCCGGCACCGCGACCTTCGCCGCCGCGGCTTCGAGCTGGCGTTGGACGTCGTCGGCCTGGCTCGCGACGCGCGGGCGGACGCTGAACGTCGCGGTCGCGTGGTCGGGGATGATGTTGTTGCGCGTTCCCGCCGACAGCAAGGTCAGGTTGACCGTCAGTCCCTCGCCGGTATGGGGAAACCGGTCGTAGCCCTGCAACTGGTGGACCAGCTCGACCGCCGCGTTGCGCCCGTCCTGCGGCGCGACGCCGGCGTGCGCGGCGCGGCCGGTCACATCGATGGTGAAGACGGTCGATCCCTTGCGCCAGACGGTGATCTTGTCGGGGGCGTCGCCGGGTTCGAGGTTGAGTTCGACGTCGGCGTCGGCGAGCAGCCGGTCGATCAGCCGGCGCGTTCCCGGCGAGCCACGTTCCTCGCTTGTCTCGATCAGGAAGGTAATCTGGCCGAAGTTGGTGAAGCCGCCCGCCTTGAGCAGTTCGAGCGCCTTGATCCCCTCGACCACCCCGCCCTTCTCGTCGCCGACGCCGGGGCCGTGGAGGCGCGTCCCGTCGTTCGAGAAATGCCACTTGGCGACCGTGCCGGGGCCGAACACTGTGTCGATGTGGCCAATCAGCAGGATACGGCCGCGGCCCGTCCCCTTCATTGTCGCGATGGTGTTGTCGGCGAGGCCAGGAGCCTCGGCGGGGACGGTCTCGAGAGCCATGCCGAGCGCCGTCAGCCGCGGCGCGAGCACCGCCATGACCCTGCGGCCCCCGTCGGCATCGCCGGTGCCCGAATCGATGTTGACGACCTGCTGCAGCAGCGCGAGCTGATCGGCCTGCGCCGCCTGCGCCGCTGCGAGCAGCGGATCGGCAGCGGCGGCGGGGGTGGCGAGTCCCGCGCCGATCGTCGCCATCGCCGCCGCCGCTCCCCACCGCGCACTGCCACGAACCATAGCGGCGAAAACCGATTTGGAAGTTGATGAAGGCGACGCCACGTCGGGGGCGACGCTCCTCCGGCAGAAAAATGCGTGGCAACCATTCCGGTTACGATGGCGTGGGCGGCGAAGCTCGGCGATGATCATGATCCGACGCTACCGCTTCTGCTGCGTGTAGGACAGCTCAACTTCCGTTTTGCGGCGTGTAGGAAAGATCAACTCCCGCCGCCGCCGCTGCAGTCGCGCCAACGATCAGAGCGCCAGCCGTGCGTCGAGCGCTGCGATCAGCGCATCGACCGTCGCCAGTCGCGCCAGCGCGGCGGCGTGGAGCAACACGGTGACCGCATCGCCGTCGTCGCGCGCGATCAGCGGCAGCGGCGCGGCGGCAAGGTCGGGATAGGCGGCGCGGAAGTCGGGCCGGTGAAAGAAAACGACGCGCAGCGGCAGGCGGCGGAGATACGCCCGCCACGCCGGCTTCATCGCGACCGCGCCGTAAGTGACGCCGCACAGGCTGCACGGGTAGGTCGCCGGGCTGGCAACCTTGTGGACCGCGTCGAACAGAGCTGCGACCAGCCCGGCGTCGGCGTTATAGACGATCAGCAGGCGATCGGCGGTGGCGGGCGTCGCTCGCAGGGTGCTCATCGCCGTCCGAACAGCTTCTCGAGGTCGGCCGTCGCCAGCTTGACCCACGTCGGGCGGCCGTGGTTGCACTGACCCGAGTGCGGCGTCACCTCCATCTCGCGGAGGAGGGCGTTCATCTCGGCGACCGACAGCGCGCGGCCGGCGCGGACGCTGCCGTGGCACGCCATCGTCGCGGCGACGGCGTCGAGGCGCTCGGCGAGCGCGAGGCCGTGATCGAACGCGGCGAGATCGTCGGCGAGGTCGCGGACGAGCGCGGCGGCGTCGACCGTGCCCAGCGCCGCCGGCACCCCGCGGACGAGGACCGCGCGCGGTCCGAAGCCTTCGAGGTCGAGCCCGAGCGCGGCAAAGTCGGCGGCGGCCTCGACGAGGTGTGCTGCCGCGACGACGTCGACCTCGACCACCTGCGGGAGGAGGAGGAGCTGCGTCGCCGGCCCTTGCCCACCTTCGGCGTGGCGGCGCGCCGTCTTGAGCCGCTCGAGCGTCAGCCGCTCGTGCGCGGCGTGCTGGTCGACAAGGATCATGCCGTCGGCGGTCTCGGCGACGATGTAGGTCCCGGCGACCTGCGCCCGCGCGACGCCCATCGGGAAGGCAGCGGGGGCGGTACCGTTCGCCGGGGTTTCGGTCCGCGCCGCCGGAGCCCACGCCGTCATGGCGTCGGCGACGTGCGACTGCCCACCCCCGACCCCTCCCGTTCCGGGAAGGGAAAAGCCGTCTCCCCTCCCGCTTATGGGAGGGGCCGGGGGTGGGAAGGCCGCCGGAGCGAACGCATCGCCGGGAACGAACGCCGCCAGCGCTCCCGCCGCCACCGTCGTACTTGCCCGATGCCCCGCCGCGTCGAGCGCCCGGCGCAACCCCGACACGATCATCCCGCGGACCAGCGCCGCGTCGCGGAAGCGGACCTCGGTCTTGGCCGGGTGGACGTTGACGTCAACGAAGTCGCTCGGCACGTCGAGGAACAGCGCGACGACGGGGTGGCGGTCACGCGCGAGCAGGTCCTGGTACGCGCCGCGGACCGCGCCGACGAGGAGGCGGTCGCGAACTGGGCGGGCGTTGACGAACAGGAACTGGTGGTCGGCGACGCCGCGGTGGAAGGTCGGGACGCCGGCGAGGCCGCCGAGGCGCAACTCGTCGCGGTCGAGGTCGATGGCGACCGCGTTGGCCGCGAAGTCGGGGCCGAGCAGGTCGCCGAGACGGCGCGGGGCGCCATCGGCCGGACCGACGCCGAGCAGCCGCCGCCCGCCATGGCGGAGGTCGAACGCGATCCCCGGCGTCGCCATCGCCAGCCGGCGGACGACATCGACGCACGCCGCCAGCTCGGCGCGCTCGGACTTGAGGAACTTGCGTCGGGCGGGAACCCGGGCAAACAGGCCCGCGACCGTCACCCGCGTGCCCCTTGGCGTCGCGGCGGGGCCGTCGGCCGCAACCCGGCCATGGTCGACGACGAGATGCCACCCCTCCCCGCCGGCGATCCGGCTGGCGAGGGTCACCCGGGCGACGCTGGCGATCGACGGCAGCGCCTCGCCGCGGAAGCCGAGCGTCGCGATCGCCGCCAGGTCGCCGCTCTCCAGCTTCGACGTCGCGTGACGCTCGACCGCGAGGCGCAGCTCGGCCGGGGTCATGCCGTGCCCGTCGTCGGCGACGCTCAGCCACTCGACCCCGCCCGCCTCGAGCTCGATCGCGATGCTCGCCGCGCCGGCGTCGATCGCGTTCTCGACGAGCTCCTTCAGCGCCGACGCCGGTCGCTCGACGACCTCGCCGGCGGCGATCTGGTTGACCAGCTGGTCGGGCAGGCGGCGGATCGGCACCGCGCGAGGGTAGCGCGCCGGGCCGCCGCCGTCACGCGGCGGGACGCCTTGCACCGCACAACGCCCGCGCCTAAGGCGAAGCCTGCCGCCGCTCCAGCCCGCCGGAATATTAATGTCGATGTTTAGCCGTATGTTCTCGTTCCTGTCGCAGGACATGGCGATCGACCTCGGCACGGCGAACACGCTCGTCTACGTCCGCGGCCGCGGGATCGTCCTCAACGAGCCGTCGGTCGTCGCGATCGAGACGATCGCCGGGCGCAAGACGGTCAAGGCGGTCGGCAACGACGCGCGGCTGATGATGGGCAAGACGCCGGGCAACGTCGAGACGATCCGCCCCCTGCGCGACGGCGTCATCGCCGACATCGACGTTGCCGAGCAGATGATCAAGTATTTCATCGGCAAGGTCCACACGTCGCGCTTCCCGCGCTTTCCCGAGATCGTCATCTGCGTGCCTTCGGGGTCGACCTCGGTCGAAAAGCGCGCGATCCGCGACGCGGCGAACAACGCCGGCGCGAGCGCGGTCTATCTGATCGAGGAGCCGATGGCCGCCGCGATCGGCGCGGGAATGCCGGTGACCGAACCGATCGGCAGCATGGTCGTCGACATCGGCGGCGGCACGACCGAGGTCGCCGTGCTGTCGCTCCGCGGCCTCGCCTACACCACCAGCGTGCGGGTCGGCGGCGACAAGATGGACGAGGCGATCGTCAGCTATGTTCGCCGCAACCACAACCTCCTGATCGGCGAGATGACCGCCGAGCGGATCAAGAAGCAGATCGGCATCGCTCGCGCGCCGGCCAACGGCGTCGGCGCGACGATGGAGATCAAGGGCCGCGACCTGATGAACGGCGTGCCCAAGGAGATCACGATCAACCAGGCGATGATCGCCGACGCGCTCGCCGAGCCGGTCTCGGCGATCGTCGAGGGCGTCCGCCTCGCGCTCGAGAATACCCAGCCCGAGCTTGCCGCCGACATCGTCGACCAGGGCATCGTCCTCACCGGCGGCGGCGCGCTGCTCCACGAGCTCGCCGACGTGCTGCGCGAGGCGACCGGCCTGCCGGTGACCGTCGCCGACGATCCGCTGACCTGCGTCGCGCTCGGCACCGGCCGCGCGCTCGAGGACCCGATCTACCGCGGCGTCCTGACGACGGCGTGAGCGGGCGCGCGGGACCGTGGCAGACTGGCCGCCACCGCGCCGCACGTCGTATGCCCGGCGCGAGCAGAACTTCGCGCTGATCGGTGCCGTCGTCACCGGGGCGGTACTCGCGACCGGGCTGCTGCTGCTCGTCCTCAGCCGGGTCAATCCGGCCTATTCGGAGCGGCTGCGCGAGGCGGCGATCGACGTCGTCGCGCCGTTCTGGGCGAGCGTCCGCGTGCCGTTCGACCTCGTCGACACCGGCGCGGGTACGGTCGGCGACTATCTCGGCACCGTTCCCCGCGCGCGCCGTCTGACCGCCGAGAACGTTACGCTGCGGCGCGCACTTCAGGACCGCGACGCGCTCGCCGCCGAGAACAGCGCGCTCCGCCGGTTGGTCAAGGTCGTCGAGCCGCGCCTCGACCTCGTCGCCGTGGCGCGCTTCGCCGGGGCGTCGTCGGGCAGCTACGCGCGGACGGCGGTGGTCGCGGCGGGATCGCGCGACGGCGTCTTCGCCGGCCAGGCGGTCCGCGCCGACACCGGGCTGGTCGGCCGCACCGTCGAGGCGGGGAGCCGCGCGGCGCGCATCCTGCTGTTGACCGACCCGCTCAGCCGGGTGCCGGTCCTCGTCGTCCGTACC